>JBBITY010000243.1:684-5599 GCA_037440565.1 Desulfurellales bacterium | reverse complement strand
CATCACGTCGGGCGCGGCGAACCGTTCGCCCGAGAAGCGGGCGTCGGGCGGAGACCGCCGCGCGTGGTAGGGGAGCGTCATCAGCGCGACATCGAGCCCGCGCTCGAACCACTGCGCCGCAAACATGGCGATCGCATCGATGCGCGGCTGGCCCATGCTGAATCCGTGTACCGCCAGCACGGTGCCGCGCGGCCGATCCGGTTCGTGCATCCAGTGCTCGACCAGAATCGGATCACCGTTCGCCGAGCCACGCGCCGGCACACTGGCACCGTATGGGCGATAGGCAGTCGTGAACTCGCGTGCCACGACCACTCCCGCACCCAGCGAGCGGCGGAACCGCCCGCTCACCGCGACTGGCGCCGGGCGCCGATCGGCGAAGGCGAAAAACCGGGCCGGATCGCGCTGCACTTCGCTCTTCAGGAACTTCTCCGCCGCAGCGCGCAGCCGGTCCGCATCCTCCGGTCTGGGGATCATCACGGCGTCGACCACGAGCTGCATGACGCGCAACATCGCCGCGTCGAGCGCGGTGCCGAGCTGGGTGAACAGCCAGTCGCCCCAATCCTCGGCCGGCAGGTCCGCATCCGACAGATCGGGAATATCCGGCAGAGCCGAGATGACCGCGTCCACACCCACCGCTCCCCGCATAACTCATCCGCCCCGTCTCGCGCAACCGGTCGCGCGGTCTGTGTCGTGCACCCGTGTGCGCGTGAGCCCCTCAGCCCGTTGAAAAACGCGACCGGCTCAGGGTGAGCGGACAGCGTGGTCGCGCAAGGCCCTTGCCGCTCATGCCAAGCCCGCCGAAGCCTGAGCGTGCCTCTTTTCGACGGGCTGTCGGTCGCGCGTCACCGGCGCACAGGCATCCGGGCATACAGCGGTCGCGAAAGGATCCCAGGGGCGCGCCGACTCCTTCTTCCCCGGGCGCTCACGCCGAGCGGGCACCGCGTGCGGGGCTTCGCCGCTGCACACCCCTGGGCGGGCGCCGCGGTGCCCGCTCGGCGTGGCGTCCAACGTTCATCGTCTCCTCGTACGACTCCCGCAGGCCGTCGAGAAAACGAGGCAGATCGCGCATGGCCATCGGGTCGATGTCGAGACCGACGCAGACGATGTCGCGATAGCTGTAGAGCGCGATTGCGATCGGGTGATCGCCGACCAGCGGCGCGTATGGATAGACGCGTTCGATGGCTTCCCCCGCCAGGTAACACACGCGCCGCGGGCCGGGCACGTTGGTGCAGACGAAATTCGTCCGCATCGTCTGCTGCCGACCGATCCGCTTGGCGATGGCGAGCGGCAGCACCATCATCACGCCCGCCAGCCAGGGGTAGAGGGTGGCGCGGCGATCCGCTTTCACCTGCCCCATGTGCTGCTGAACGATCCGCAAACGGCGCAGTGGATTCGGCTCGCCGATCGGCAGCGTCATGGCAAGGAGCGCGAGCCGGTTTCCGCCCAGCGGATCGCGCTCCCCGCGGATGCTCACCGGCACCAGCGCCCGCAGCGAACGCACATCGGCTCCGTGCGCCGTATGCCAGCGGTGCATCGCGCCGCTGACGATGGTGAGTACGATGTCGTTGACCGTCCCACCGAGGCGGCTGCGCACGGCGTCGATCTCTGCCAGCGACATGTCGAACGTCGCGAGCCGGCGCGACAGACTACGCCGGCGGCGCACCGGACTGCGGGCCCTAGACGTGGTGAGCTCGCGGGCGAAGCCCGACACAGCGCGCAAGGTCCGGCCGATCCCCGCCAACGTGGCCCGCGGATCGCCGACCGCCGACGCGACCCCATCCAGCACCGCGCCGCTCGCTCTGATCGCCTCCTGGATGTCATACAGGAGCGCCCGCCACAATACGGCCGCGGCGTGGACCGAGCGGCGTTCAACCATTCGGGCCGGGGGCAGGCCGGCGGCCGGCTCGGCGCGCCCGCCCAGCAAGCTTTCGAACAGCCGCGAACCACCCACCCCGTCGGTCATGCAGTGGTGCATCTTGACGAACACGGCACCCCGGCCACCCAGCAGGCCCTCGGCCACGTAGGCTTCCCAGAGCGGCCGTTTGGGATCGAAGGGAGTGGCATAGAGCGGACTGATCTCCCGCAGCAATTCCTCCATCCCACCCGGCGCCGGCACCGCGACTTCCCGCAGGTGATAGTCGAGATCAAACTGAATGTCGTCGACCCACTCGGGTGGCGCCAAGCCGAACGGCACCTCGACCACGCGCTGCCGCATGCGCGCCAGACGCCCGGCCAACCGTTCGAAGTCCTCGCGAATGCGCTGGCGCGACGGCGCCCGCTCGAGCAGGATCAACGCCCCGATCATCGAGCGAAACTCCGGGATCTTGTCCATGAACCAAAACACCGCGTCGGTGGGGTTCATCCGGTTTGGCCACGTGACTTCGGCTGGCATCGCCCTTCCTCCGCTCGATTCCCGTCGCGGACGATTCATACCATGCACGCACAGAGCGCCGGTCGCCGGCAAATCCGCGCTGCTTCCGATTTCCATGAATACCACACCGCGCCCTCACCGTCTCCCTCCTTGACATTGGGCGAACCGCTCTTACCTACAGCGTACCGGCAGCAACCCGAAAAAGGAGAGCGGCACCATGGCATTCATATCCTTCAGTCAACTCGATCCCGTCGAGGGGATCGCCACCTTGCAGCGCGAGATCGAACGTTTTCTCCGCAGGCCACTTGGCATCGACCTGGGCCCGTCGGCATATGGCGTGTATCCTCCGATCAATGTCTTTGCCGACAAGGAAGGCCTGGTCGCGCGGGCAGAGGTGCCAGGCGTGGCACCCGCATCGATCAGCGTGCGCGTCGAGCGGCGAACCCTCACGATCAGCGGCGAGCGCCTGCCGGAAAGCCGCACCGACGGCAGCTTCCACCGCAGGGAACGGCGCTTCGGCAAGTTTTCCCGTTCGTTGCAGTTGCCCGAAGACCTCGACACCGAGCGGGCGAGCGCCGAATGCCGGAACGGTTTATTGACCGTGCGCATCCCCAGACGGCCCGAGGCCCAGCCGCGCCAGATTCAGGTTCAAGCGAGCTAACGAACGGGAGGAGGCAGACCGATGGCCGAGCAGGAACTCACTGCCAAGGAAAAGCAGGAGCTGGAAGACAAAGAGTCCACGCGACCGGGTCGCTATTTTGTGCCGGACGTGGACATTTACGAGGACGAGCACAACCTCTGGCTGCGCGCAGACATGCCGGGCGTGGAGCAGAAGAATGTGGAAGTGGAGCTGCATGACGACATCCTCACCCTGCACGGACGGGTCTCGCTCGATGCGTACGAGGGCCTCACGCCGCTCTACACGGAGTACAACGTCGGCCATTATCTGCGACGCTTCACCCTTCCCGATGCCGCGAAGTTCGAGCGCGATCGCATCACGGCACGCATGGCCAACGGCGTTCTCGAAGTGCAACTGCCGAAGGCCGAACGGGCGAAGGCGCGCCGTATCCCGGTGAGCGCGGGGTAGGAGCCTGTCGGAGGCAGGCCCGCTCGTGCCCTGACGAGCTCATCATGAGCGGGCGTGGTCGTGATAAATTCATCGGGGTGGGGCCATGCTTCACCCCTCGAGAACGGTGCGGGTGCAGCGCGGTCGTCTTGAGGGCGGGAGCACTGCTCCCGCCCTTTCGCGGGGCCTACGGCCGGTCCTGCCGCGATTTTTTCCCGAGCTCTGAACCCTTCAACTTCGCTCAGAATGCACCCGGGGGAGACGCCGCACATCGCCCCCTGTGGTACACTGCGCGGCATGGACGTGCTCGCAGAGCGTGATACCGACCCAACCGATACCGGCGCGTGGATCGAATCATTCGACGCGGTGCTGCGCAGTCAGGGGCCGCGCCGCGGCCGCTATCTGCTCGCGCGCCTGATTCAGTACGGCTACCAGAACGGGATCGCGCTCCCGTTCACCGCCACCACGCCCTATGTCAACACCATCCCTCTCGAGCACCAGCCGCCCTACCCGGGCGACCGCGACGTCGAGCGCCGCATCCGCAGCATCATCCGCTGGAACGCCATGGCCATGGTGGTGCGGGCCAACAAGCTCTTCCCGGGCCTGGGCGGCCATATCTCTACCTTCGCGTCTTGCGCGACGCTCTTCGAGGTCGGCTTCAACCACTTCTTCCGCGCCCACGGGAACGGCTGCACGGGCGACGCGATCTTCTTTCAAGGGCACGCCGCTCCCGGGATTTACGCGCGCGCCTACCTCGAAGGGCGCATCACCGCCCAGCAGTTGCACGCGTTTCGCCGCGAGCTCAGCGGTGGTGGCCTGCCCTCCTACCCGCACCCGCGGTTGATGCCGGATTTCTGGGAGTTTCCCTCCGTGTCGATGGGTTTGAGCCCCATCGCGTCGATCTACCAGGCCCGCTTCAACCGCTACCTCCGCGATCGTGGGATTTGCGACACCGAGGGCTGCCGCGTATGGGCTTTCCTCGGCGACGGTGAGATCGACGAGCCGGAGAGCCTCGGCGCCATCACGCTGGCGGCGCGCGAGCGACTCGACAACCTCACCTGGGTAATCAACTGCAACTTGCAGCGGCTCGACGGCCCAGTGCGCGGCAACGGCAAGATCATTCAGGAGCTGGAAGCGGTCTTCCGCGGCGCGGGCTGGAACGTCATCAAGGTCATCTGGGGCGACGACTGGGACCCGTTGCTCGCGCGCGACACGCAGGGGCTCCTCGTGCAGCGCATGAACGAGGTCGTCGACGGACAGTACCAAAAGTACGTCGTCTCGTCGGGCGATTACATCCGCAAACATTTCTTCGGCACTCACCCGGAGCTGCTCAAGCTGGTGGAAGATCTCACCGACACGAAGCTGCGCAAACTGCGGCGCGGCGGCCATGATGCGGCGAAGGTGTACGCCGCCTACAAGGCGGCGGTGGAGCGCCGCGGCGCTCCCACGGTCGTCCTCGCCAAGACGATCAAGGGGTA
>JBBITY010000243.1:0-674 GCA_037440565.1 Desulfurellales bacterium | reverse complement strand
CGGGCTGGGCGAGGCGGGCGAGGGGCGCAACGTCACGCACCAGCAGAAGAAGTTGAACGAGAAGGAGCTGCGCGACTTTCGCGATCGCTTTGGCATCCCGATCGCCGATCGCGACTTATTGGAGACACCCTTCTACCGGCCGGCCGACGACAGCGAGGAGATGCAGTACCTGCAAGAGCGGCGCCGCGCGCTGGGCGGCTACGTGCCGCACCGAAGGGCGCGCGCGCGCCCGCTCGAGGTGCTGCCGCTCGACTGGTTCCGCGACTTTCTGGAAGGCACCGGCCAGCGGGAGGTAGCGACCACCATGGTGGTGGTCCGCCTCCTCCAACGGCTGATGAACCACGAGCGCCTCGGCAAATTCATCGTGCCGATCGTGCCCGACGAGGCGCGCACCTTCGGCATGGACGCGCTGTTTCGCAAGTTCGGCATTTACTCCCACCTCGGGCAGCAGTACGAGCCCGCCGACCGCGATGTGGTGCTCTTCTACCGCGAGGCGAAAGACGGGCAGCTCTTGGAGGAAGGGATTACCGAAGCCGGCGCCATGGCATCGTTCACCGCTGCGGGCACGGCGTACGCGTCGCACGGTGTTCCCATGCTGCCCTTTTACTTCTTCTATTCCATGTTCGGCTTCCAGCGCATCGGCGACCTGATCTGGCAGAACGCCGACGCGCGCG
>JBBITY010000242.1:0-5644 GCA_037440565.1 Desulfurellales bacterium | reverse complement strand
AGTGATACCCAATCGCCAACCTGCCGCGTGCCGTGCAGGGGGTCGTCCCGGCTGAAGACAAAGGCCAGCGGAACGCGGAGTTCGGCGTTAGACACATAGTCGCCATGATCGAAGTAGTAATCGTTCTCGCCCAAGCTCTCGCCGTGATCGGCGGTGAGGATAATCAGCCAGTCGCCGAACTGCGCCTGCAGCCGGGTGATGAGCTCAGCGACCTGATCGTCTGTGTGGCGGATCTCGGCCGCATAGAGTCGGCGCACATGGTCGTTCACCTCGGCCGGCAACTGGTTTTGGAAGACCGCTCGCGCCTTGCCGAGGTCCTCCGGGTACGCTTGATCGCCGATGCCGCCCCTCCTGGCCCCGAAGTGGAGTTGGTATGGCCCCTCGTACTCGGGATCGAACTGCTTTGCCAGATCAGGTGGCGGGTAATAGGGAACGTGCGGATCGATGTAATGCACCCAGGCGAAGATCGCGTCGCTGGCTCGGTAGCGGCTTAGGCGGCGCAGTGCGGCGGCAGTAGTCGCGGCGGCGTCGCGTGCATCGTCAGCAAAGTCGTAGACGTCAAAACCCCGCCGCAGATTTCGTTCCGGTGCCAAGATGTGGTTTGAGACGACGGCCACCGTGGCATAGCCTCGGTCGCGGGCGAGCTCACCCAAGGGCACGACGTTCGGTGCCAGAGGGTCGACCAAGTTGCGCACCCCGGTGGTGTGTGGGTAAGCGCCCGTGAGCAAGCTCGCCAATGCGGGTGTGGTTCTCGCAATCGGAGTGACGGCGTGGGTGAACGTGAAGCCGCGCGCCGACAAAGCATCGATGAATGGGCTCGTGGGGCGGTCGTACCCGTTGGCGCTCAGATAGTCGACGCGCAGCGTGTCCACGGTTACCAGGAGGACATGCCGCCGCGTCGGCGTCATTTCTCTTACGGGCACGGTGTTTCCACACGCGACCAGTGCCGCGACGGTGGCAAGGAGGAACCAGCCCGCGCTGCGGGAGATGCCCGGCAAGCGGAACCGGGCATACACGGCGTCCCGGCTGCCGCAGTGATCGCGGAGGCTCATTGCTGGCCAGCCGGCTTAACGCCTTTCCGCAGGTACAGATCGAACCGCCGGATCTTGCCGGCCGGCTCGTATGCATCGCGAATCAGCGCTTGAAGGGCGGCAAACTCTTGAAGTGTGGCGGCACTGTCGAGCTTGTTGCCCGTCACCCAGGGAAGGTGGTCACCGTGCTCCACCACGATCGCTTTGGGGCGTGACTGTTGGAGGTCGTCGATCAGCACTTGCCGGGCGTGCTGGTCGGCCCACTTCACCCGCTGCGGCGCGTTGTAGATGTAGCGGCTGCCGGGGGGCCGCTGGGCCAGTGCGTAGACGACCGGTTCGAATCCCCAAACAAAGACGGGGGAACCGGGCGGCGTGTGGACGCTCAGCCACTGACTGACGAGCCGGTTGGCCCCGGCGTCCACGTCCGCCATGCTGTACAGGCGGTCGTTGATTTCCGGTCCGATGGATGGGTCGAGCCACAGTCTGTGGCGCATCTGGCAGCGAGTCCAGAAAGAGTCGTCAAGCTCAATCGTTGCTGCTCGGCTTCCGACGAGCAGACACACGAGAAGCGCCACGAGCACGGCGCCGTGCGGGCGGACGCCTAACAGGAGCCACAGCTTCCAAAGGCCCCAGCCGGCGAGCAGCGCGGTCAGTGGGAGCGCTGCTCCATAGTGATACGGGAAGAACTTTGCTTGCAGCGCGACCCCGACGAGGATGAATCCCACGACGCTGAGTACATGGAGGATGCCTTCGCGTTCGCGCCCATGGAGGGCTGGTAAGCCAGTTACAAGCGCCAGCCCCACCGGATTCAGCGCCGAGAAGGCGAAGGCCCATTCGTCGACTGCGCGAAGGAGCAGGGAGCCAAACCGCTCGGGGTGAAAGCTGAGCGCAGTGTACTGAGGAGTGAAGACGAACAGGGTCTCGAGGCAGTCCCGCCACGCGTCCGTGGCGACGAAGTACGCCGCAACGGAGACCAGCGGTACGAGGGCACCCCCAGCAAAGGCGAGCGTGGGGATGCCGAGCGAGTACCAGCGGGTCTGTGATACCGAGGACCGCTGTTGCCGGTGGATTGCAACGGCGAGACTTGCGACGATTCCGCCTCCGAGCGGCGGCTTCAGAACAGCGGCGACCGCGTACAGCATGCCGGCGCCGAACCAGGCGGCGATCTGTTTGCGCCGGCAGTACGGCGTGTCGGGGGCTTCCGGCTCGTAGGTGGCACAGACGAGCGCCCACGCCAATGCGATAGCGGCGAAGCTGGATGGCTGTCCGGTCTGCCAGAACTCCAGTTGGACGTGGATCAGCACAGCAAAGGTGCCGCCGATGATGCCAGCGCGAGCGCTGCCGACGTGCCGGCGCGACAGCAGGACGAATGCGGCCACCAACGAGGCGAGCCCCGCTGCTTCCAGTATCCGGACCGCGTACATGTGAGGTCCGAAAAGAGCCTGCGCCAGCGCGTAGACGAAAAAAATGCCGGGCGGCTTGAAATCCCATGTGCCCCGATATGGCGGTACTCCTTCAAGCATGCGTTGAGCGACGACGGCGTAGATGCCTTGATCGCGTCCGTACTGGAACGCGATGAGGTGGGTGAGCAGGAATGCCACGGAGGCGAGCGCCATGCCGAGCACAACGTTTTCCGCCCGGTGCAGTGGCCGGCGACCAACAGCGCGCAACTGGAGCCCGAACCCGATGGGATGCTCCCGTTTGCTCGCCGGCCCGGTTGCAACAGCCGTAAGCTCTGCAGACCGGCGAATGAAGGGGCGCTCGGTTGATGTTCCTGTCTGCACAGCCGGTTGCCGCGTCTAGTCGCTTGCCGGAGCAGCATCCGTACCAGTTGCGAATCCGGTCGGCCCTCTTCAGCGGCGAGGCGGACCGGCGGCGAGGGCAATGTTGCCGAAAGGGCAATTTTGTGCGCGGCAGACGTCCGCGTGACGCGTGCCCGATAAGGTGCTGTTGCCCAGTCCTTTCCGGCCGCCCCGGCAGGGCACGTGCTACATCCCTGCCATCCCCGTGAGCGTGCGATGGCGATTCTCGAGAAGCTGCACCGCAAGGACCAAGAAGCCTTCCCGGAGGGCAGTTCTCCTCCGCGCTGCGCAACGCCTGGTGCGGTGAAAATCCCCAGCCGGGCGGTCCTCCGGCCAACAGCTTCCCGTCGGGGCGATCTGCTCATCTACCTGGCTGCGGCAGCCATCGCGTGCATCCTACTCTTTCGGTTTCGCGGTTTCTATCACGACGACGCGTACATCACGCTGCGGTACGTGGAGCGCTTGTTTGCCGGCCACGGATTGACGTGGACGGACGGCGAACCGGTCGAGGGTTTCACGCATCCGTTGTGGCTCGCTCAGCTCGCCGTGCTCGGCTGGCTCGGGATCGACTTGCCGACGGCGAGCCGCGGACTCGGCATTGCGTACATGGCCGCGCTCTTTGCGCTTTGGCGGCTGGCCGGCGCCACTCCGAGTTTGCTACTCTTAGTGGCGACGCAGCCGGGACTTCTCCTCTGGACCCTGGGAGGTCTCGAAACCACGAGCTTTTGCTTCTGGTTGGCGGCCGCTGCGTGGTCGGTACAGCAGGCATGCGAGGCCACCACGCGGGCCAAGCGTGGCGATGCGCGATGCCGCGCGGCATGGGCCGGGGCGGCGCTGGCCGCGGCCGCGCTCACGCGACCGGAGGGTATAGGCGCGGGCATCCTTGCTCTCATGTGGATGGCGATACGGACGCGCGCTCGATCGACACTCGCCGCTGTGGGTGTTTTCGGGTTCGCCGTCGGTGCGTACGAAGCATTCCGCCTTGTGTATTACGGCGACCTGTTTCCCAACACGGCGTATGTCAAACTGGGAGGCTCGGCGACGAGCGCGGTGTCAGCGGGGATCGAGTACTTGTTGCGGTCGCGCGCGGTGTGGGTTCCGGGCGCCGTCGCGGCGGCCGTCGCGTTGGCGTTCGTTCGTCGAGGACGGCCGCTCGGCATGCTCTGGGTTGCAGTTCCCGTTGTGATGTCGCTGCTCATCGCGGGCGGCGATCACATGGCGGGTGGCCGGCTTGTACTTCCGGCCCTCGTGGTGCTGACCTTTGCGGCGGCCGTTGGCGGTGCGGCACAGGGATTCCGGCGGCCGTCAGCCGTTGGGCTTCTGGCGGTCGGGGTCGCGGCGTTGCAAGTGCAGGTGGCACTCGCCTTTCCGGCCACTCGCGATCCGGCGGCGGCCGTTGGAGAGCCGATCGGCCGGTACCTTCAGCGACATCTCCCTGCGGGCGCTTTGGTAGCGGCCGCGACGGCCGGTTCGACGCCGTACTTCGCACCGTCTCTCCGATTCATCGATACGTTGGGACTCAACGATCGCTATATCGCCCGGCGCGACGTCCAGCAGCTCTCCACCCCCTGGCAGCGAATGCCGGGACACCGCAAAGGCGATGGCGAGTATGTGCTGCGCCGCGCGCCCGACGTGATCATCCTCGGCCCGGCTGAAGGGGTTGTGGGAGCAGATGCTCGCGCGTGGTTCTTGACCGACCTGGAGTTGCTCGCCTCGCCAGAATTTGGAGCGCGCTATCGTCCCTATCGCTTCAGCGTTTCCGTGACACCGACCCAGGCTGGTTGGCCGGCGGTTGCGCGCTTGCTAGACGATTCCGGGCACCTGCCGTTGGTAGCGTATCTTCGCGAGGGTTCGGTGGCGGCGCGACCGTTCGCGAGCTTGGGCCTTCCCTTGCGCTCCCCGTCGCGGTACGCAGCATCTGTGGAGCAGTCGAGCATTGCAACGGTTGCGGTCCGAGCGGGATCGGACGGAGACGCGAGCTGCACCTGGTCGCTGTCTGCTCGCCTGCCGTGAGGGGGAGCAGAGCCGGCCACCTCGCGAGTAAGTCCCGGCCGGCACGTGGGCACCTCGGGCGCGACCTTTCGGAGCAGCTTCGATAGGGTATGGCGTGAGGCAGATCGTCCAACCACCTCCATCGCGGCACGTGTCATTAGGCCGAGCAGGGCTGGCCGTTGCCGCTGCGATTTTCTATGCGGCATTATTCTATCTCGACTTACTGTTTTTCGATCGCGTGTTCGTGTTTCGCGACACGTACACCATCCTGCTGGCGATGGAACACGTGGTCCGTACGTTGAGCCAGTGGCACTGGCCACCCCTGTGGAACCCGTTTCAGGTACTCGGGAAACCACTTGCTGCTGACCCGCTGAGTGGGGTGTATTATCCGCCCAACTGGATCTTCCGCTTTCTACCGGAGCCGCTGGGATTCAACGCCTCGATCGCGGCGCACCACGCTTGGGCCATGGTCGGCGGGTATAGTCTGCTGCGGCACAGAGGCCTATCGCACCCCGCCGCCATCCTCGGTGGTCTCTTGGGAGGCTTCGGCGGCATGTACGTGGCCTTTGACAACATGATCAACGCGTTGCAATCGGCAGCGTGGCTGCCGTGGACGGTGCTCGCTTTCGATGTGTGGTGCGAGCGACGGGACGCCGCGGCGCTGACCGCAGTGGCGCTGACCCTCGCCATGACCCAGCTCGGTGGCATGCCCGAGGTAGTCGTGTTCGAGAACGTTCTCTTTGTGGCTATGGCCGTCGACCGAAGATACCCACCACACGCACGCGCGGCACCATGATCTGGGAGGCCGCGAGGTCGCCG
>JBBITY010000241.1:4615-5693 GCA_037440565.1 Desulfurellales bacterium | reverse complement strand
CGCACGGCCATCTGACCGCTCGTCCCGAGTAGCGCCCGGAGGGCGCGTATCGGGAGCGGTTTTGCCCTCGCGGGGTGCAGGGCGCGGCCCGCATGCAAGCGAGGCGTGCAGACCGCTCTTCATCTTCTGCCTGCGTTCGCAGGCACGCCGAGGGGGCCGCTCAGTCACTCCGACTGCACGCTGGCGAGGCGGTCGAGGTACCGGTACAAGGCCTCGACGCCATCCGGGCAAAAGGGCATCTTCTGGATGCGCTCGATGACCTCATCGAGGTCGAGCCATTCGCCGGAGACGATTTCCTCCGCCTGCAGGGTGAGCGGACCCTCGTACGTGCAGCTATAGACCATGCCGTTGACCCGGTTCTCTTCGTCTTCGTACTGAAAGGGCAGAATGCGCCGCAGCGGCGTGTCGTAAATGCCGACCTCCTCGGCTGCCTCCCGCCGCGCCGCGTCGTCGTAGCTCTCGCCCGCCCCCACCACGCCGCCCACCACGACGTCGAAGCGCGACGGATACACGTCTTTGGTCGCCGCCCGCTGGTGCACGAAGAGCTGCCCGCGTTCGTTGAAGATCAGCACATACACCGCGCGATGGCGCAGTTTGCCCGCGCGCATGCGCGCCCGCGTCGTCCGCCCGGTGACGCAATCAGCGGCGTCGACGACGTCGACCTCTTCCTCCGCCCCCATCAGGCCTCGCGCGCGAGCTCTGCAGACAGCTCTCTCACCCAACGGCTCAACGCTTCGAGGAATTGCTTGCGCAGCATGCGCTGCCGAGGCGTCAGCTTGGACAACATCTCCTCTTTGACCTTTTCCGGATCGCCCCGCACTTGGGTGTGCTCGTCCGGAATCACGGTCAACAGCATCGAGGACCGCCCGTCCCAGTCATCCGTGACCGGGAAGCCAAAATCGCGCAGGCCGATCTCCCAGGTCGCGTCGATGTCGATCCACCGGCCATCGATGCTGGCCTGGAGATAGTCGTGCAAGTCGAGGACCTCGTTCTTGCGCAAGAGCGCCTGCATCTCCTCCGGGAACGGCAAGGGTGATTCGTTGAAGCGGTGCGTACACACCATGTGGCGCACCTCAAC
>JBBITY010000241.1:0-4575 GCA_037440565.1 Desulfurellales bacterium | reverse complement strand
GCCGGAAGAGGAACCACAGCGCTGCTGCAAGACCTCCTGGGGGCGACGAGCAGCCGGATATTGGTATGGGATGTCGCGTACGCGCTCGAACACGGCAATCCGCGCCGCCACGGGATCGAGTCCCCTCGTCCACTCCTCCAATGCGGCGCGGATGGGATCGTCGTCCATCCTTTTCTCTTCTCCTTCGTGTAGCGATTACCTTACGGCACCGTGTGAGGCTGGGAACGGGGGCCGGAGCACGGCGCGTCTCTCGAACCCGATGGCACGGGTGCCGGGGCGATGTCCGAGTGTGTGCGGCGCGCGAACCCTTCAGCCTCCGATTTGGATGGCGAAGCGCGCAGCTTCTTCCGGGGTATTCACGTTGCAGAACGCCTGCGCCGCGCCGACGACGCTTTCCATCCGCGCCTGTGAAACGTACTCCACACGCACGGATGGGAGAAAATCCCGAATCGCCCGCGCGCCGCGGGCGACGGCCTCGACGATCCGCGGCCGCAGCGCGGTGGCGTACAAGGCGTGCAGCGGCTCGATGTCGCCGTCCCAGCACGGGACGATCGCCTCCTGACCACGCAACTGGGCGACGAGGAAGCGGATCGGCTCGATGTGCAGAAAGGGCATGTCGCACGCGGCGACGAACGCGTACGGCGTGCGCACGCGTCCGAGGCCGGCATGCAAGCCGCCCAGCGGCCCGAGGCCCTGGAGCTCGTCCACCGTCACGTCGACCGCGAAGGCCGCATACTTCTCCGGCGTATTGCTCACCACTACCACCTGCGCAAAGCAGCGCTGTAGAAGAGCCAAGGTCCGCGCGAACACGGTCTCGCCGTCGACGCGCAAGAACGCCTTATCGCGGCCGCCCATGCGGCTGTTCCGGCCGCCGGCCAATATGACCCCCGCAACATGCTCGCCGAGCGACAGGCTGGGCTGCTCAGTCATCAAGGAGCGCAAAACGTCCGGCGTGGCCGTACTCACACGGGGGCGAAATCCGTGATGCGGAGCATAGAGGCGGGGGCTGTGACAGTCAAGCGATTCGCCCATTCCTGAAATTCGGCAACAGGCCTCGGACTTGAGGACCCGTTCCGGTCCAGAACCCCCGAGGCCGGGGGCCTGAGGTCCGAAGGCTCGACCTGCTGGACCGGGCTTGACCCCGCCCGGCACCCGTTCCTATGAGATCAGGGCGAGCGCGAAATAGAGACATGGACGAAACCTACAGCGGCCCGCTTCCCAAGCCGACGCCAGAGACGCAGCCGTTTTGGGAAGCCGCCAAGCGCCACATCTTGTCGATTCAACGCTGCAGGGACTGCGGCGGCCACTATTTCTACCCGCGGCCCCTCTGTCCGCGGTGCCTGTCCCGCCATGTGGAATGGGTGGAGGCCAGCGGCTACGGGCGCCTGCACACCTTCGTGATCAACCACCAGCCGCCGCGTAAGTTTCCGGTCCCGGCGCCATTCGTCATCGGCATCGTCGAGCTGGACGAAGGACCCCGCATGATGAGTCACATCATCGGCGTCGAACCGGATCCGGCGGCGCTGCGCTGCGACATGCCGGTCGAGGTGGTGTTCGAAGACCTCACAGCCGAGATTGCGTTGCCGAAGTTCCGGCCACGGACGGGCGGATGACGACCGACCGAACGTCGCTGCGCGCGTCGGCGGCCATCGTGGGCGTCGGCGAGTCCGACCAACTCGGCCGCCTGCCGCACACCTCCGCCCTGCAGCTCCACATGGAGGCCACCGCCAACGCGTTGGCCGACGCCGGCTTGAAGAAAAGCGACGTGGATGCGGTCTTCACCTCAGGGCGCAACATGGCGAACGATGTGCCCGAATACCTCGGCATTCAGCCGCGCTTCATCGGCGGAACGCAGGTGGGCGGGTGCTCGTTCATCCTGCACGTCGAGCACGCCATGGCGGCCATCGACGCTGGGCTGTGCGAGGTGGCGCTCATCACGCACGGCGAGAGCGGCTACTCGCGCCTTGCCATGCCGGCGCAGCGGTGGGGCGACGACTCGGTCAACAATCAGTTCGAGGTGGCCTTTGGGGCCTCCAGCCCGGCCGTGGGCTACGGCTTACTCGCGACGCGGCACATGCACGAGTATGGCACGACCAGCGAGCAGCTCGCAGAGGTGGCGGTGGCCACGCGCCGGTGGGCGGCGCTCAACCCGAGGGCGTTCCTGCGCGATCCGATCACGGTCGACGATGTCCTCAACTCGCGCCTGATCTGCTGGCCTTTCCACCTGCTCGATTGCTGCCTGGTGACCGACGGCGGCGGCGCGGTCATCGTCACCTCGGCCGAACGGGCGCGCGACCTGCGCCAGCCGCCGGTGTACGTGCTCGGCACCGGCCACTGCGTCACGCACCAGATGGTGAGCCAGATGCCGTGCTTCACACGCTGGGATGCTGCGGTCGTCTCCGGCCAGCGCGCCTTTCGCATGGCCGGTGCCCGCCATGCGGACATCGACGTCGCCCAGATCTACGACGCCTTTACCATCGTGCCCATCGTCGCCCTCGAAGCACTGGGGTTTTGCGAACCTGGGGAGGGCGGACGGTTCATCGCCGGACAGCGCACCGCCCCGGGTGGCGGTTTTCCCATGAACACCAACGGCGGCGGGCTCGCCTACACGCACACGGGGATGTACGGCATCTTCACCATCATCGAAGCCGTGCGACAGTTGCGGGGAGTGTGCGGGCCCCGCCAGGTAGCCGGCGCGAAGACCGCCCTGTGCCACGGCACCGGCGGGGTGTGGAGTTCCGCCGCAACGATGATCGTATCAAGGGAAAAGTAGGGGGCAGCTCGTGAACCCTGCGCGCACGCGCCACCCGCCAGTGTTGAATGGGGGGCGCGCACGGCTCGCGCGCCCGCACGCGAGCTGGGAACCGTGCTCCCGCCATGTTGTCACTTGTGGGGGGACCTGTGCTAAAGGGCGGACATCATGACCGTCAACGGGTTTCGCCTTTTCCTGCGCCTGGGCGACAAGGTCTCCCACCGCGACTGCCGACATTGGGGAGGAGGGGTGGTCGTCGAAGAAATGACCTCCACCGTCCCCGGCGGGACCTGTTTGGTACGGATCATGTGGGAGGACGGCCGCCAGCGCACTTTCAACAACGATCTGGACGCCGACATGTGTTGCTATTACTTCGGCGTGCGCAAGCTGTGGAATCTCGATCAGGACGCGCTGGCGCCACCTGCGCCGCGACGACGCAGTCCGGTGCGCCGCTTGCGCCTGCCGGCGCGATAGCGGGGAGCGCTCAGGGCTTGTGAAGAAATCCCCAGCAACGCTCCACCCGTCAAGAAGAACGGTGCCGGTGCAACGCGGCTCCACTCTTGCGGCGGCGGCAGCCCTTCCGCGGCTGTGATAGCCCGTCCCCGCTTGGATTTTCTTCACAAGCCATCAGGCACGGGCGCGCAGCCCTTCCCAGGCGGCAATGCCCTCCGGCGAGAGGTACTCTTGGATGAACTTTCCCAGCGCCGCCGTCGCTTGGTGCACGTCATCGAACACCGCCTCGCGTACCCATTCGCCATGCACCCAGCAATCGAACGACAGCGCTTCGCCCAACGCGAGTTCGAGGATGCGTTCACCGATCGGCGTCCCCGTCACCAGTACGCGCAGAGAGCGCCCACAGTCGACGATGGCGCCCCGGGCGTACGGGGGCAGCCGCACCGCATTCTTGACCCGCTCGCGTTCACGTTCGGGATAGATCGCGTCGGCCACCCGCACGTAGCCCCACCCGCCTTCAGGCGGATTGGCTTCGAGCAACAGGCGCATGTTCAAATCGGTCAGCCGCTGGCGCGCCGTTTCTTGGTCGAATCCCTGAGCGGCGCGAAAGAACCGACTCCCGGCCGGTCCGCTAGGCTGGCGGGGAGCTTCCCGCCGCTTGTCGCCGAAGTCGACCCACCAGCGGTCCTTGACCGCAGGTCCCGGCGGCGCGCCGCGCTCGCGGTCACTCATGCCGCTGCGCGCCGGCCATTATTTCGGCTGCGCATCCTGGCGCGCTCGCGGCGAATGGGCACCACGCGCCCGTGACCCGTCCCGTTGCCGTTGACGTTGCGCTCCATACGGGTCGCGAACGTGTCGGCTTTCCGCTCGGCATCGGCCCAAAAGATGTAGTGTCCCATCTCGTGGTACACGGTGTTGATCCACTGCCGCTCGGAGTTGTACTTGCGCCCCCGCTTCCAGTTCTCCGGATGTACCAGGTGGATCTTTCCGTTCTCGTAAGTCCGCCCCGCCGTCCGCCCCCCATCGAGATACTCGAACCACTCCACCTTCGGCTTCTTGAGGCGGTAAAAGCGACAGATCTGGCCGATCGCGCGATTGAACTCCCCCTCGCGGTGCTCGCGAAAAAAGGAGGTCAATAGCCGATTGATCACGCGCCGTTCCTTCAAGGGAGGCAGGATCATTCGCATGGCGGACGCTCCGGGAGAGATTCAGGCACGGGACCATAATGTCCGTCATGCCCATTGTCAACTAGGCTCTGCGCGCTCGCTGAACAGAATCGCCGAGTCGAAGATTCGTCCCTTATTTCAACATCTTGCCCCTATCCAGCCAATGTGGTGTCTACGGTCCCACCGGCGCGCGCCCCACCTGGA
>JBBITY010000240.1:0-5707 GCA_037440565.1 Desulfurellales bacterium | reverse complement strand
CGACGGCGGAGGAGGCCGAGCGCGCGGCCAAGGAGCAGGAGCGCGCCGCCAAGGAGCAGGAACGCGCGGCCAAGGAAGCCGCCCTGGCGCGCGTGGGCGAGCTGGAGGCGCAACTCCAGCGCCTCCGCGGCCGCCCGCGCCGCCGTTGACCTGGCGCCTGTCCGGTGGACCGCATCGGTGCAGGCCGCCGTGCACGAGCGTCGCAGTTCAACTCGAACCCGCCCCCTGATCGCCGGCGAGCTGTAGTACGTCGACGTAGGCGACAGTGCCGGATGCCCAAAGACCGAGCCGTTCGCTACGTGCGCTTGCAGGTGTGGGCCGAGCCGCACGCGTGCCAGCGGCCGCTCCGGCCTCTCGACTCACGACGCGTCGTCATCCGGGCAGCCGCGTCGAGAAACCGCCGGAAGCGCTCGATCTCCGCGGCAAGCAGCCACCAGGTCCGCAGTGGTTGACGCTGCCGATTGCCTGCCCTACGCTCGCTGCCGTGGGGGTCACGTACATACATGCTCGATTGCGAAGGCCCGATGGGCGCGGAAAAGCGCATGACGTACGGTTTCTTGTTGACTCGGGAGCGATTTATTCGGTTGTGCCGGAGAAGGTTTGGCGCGCACTGCGCCTGAGGCCGAAGCGAAAAGTAGAATTCACGTTGGCCGACGGCACGGCAATTGAGCGTGGGGTTTCCGAGTGCCGTTTCCAGATCCGAGAACACGCCGCTACGTCGCCCGTCGTTCTGGGCGAGGGACACGACGGCGCGTTGCTCGGAACCGTAACGCTGGAAACGCTCGGGTTGATGCTGAATCCGCTGACCCGGGAAATCCTCCCGATGCAGATGGTCCTCGCAGGTGTTCGACCCACGAGGTAGGTCGAACACCACGCAGAACCGCGAGCCGCTCCGCATCTTCTCTTGAAATCGTGCCTACCCGGCCGGGCAGTCGTAGAGGCTCGGGTCGTGACAGGGAAACGTCTCCGTGTGCCCGTCCGCTCCGAACGTGACCTGTAGCTGACCGTTGTCGTACGTCAGGACATCGGTGATGCCCGAGTGGTTGGCCTCTACGCGCCCCGCCGTGGGGCACCGGGCGTCGAGGGGCATGCGCAGCGGGTCGGTGGTGGCCAGGCTCACGGTTCCGCCGAGGCAGCCCGAGGTGATGTCGCCCGAGACCTCGACCATGTTCACGCCGGAGGTCGAGTCGGTGCGGAGTTGATAATCGCTGAACGTCGCGTCGAACTCGAGTTCCGGGGTGACGAAGCTCACGCCCCCGTTGATCGTCACCGTGTAGATCACCGGCGCGCACCCCTCGGCGCTGTACTGCTCGACCGCGATCTCGATGGTGCTGCCGCTGTGGAACGTCGCCTGCGTGGAAATGACCGTCTCGCCCTGGGCGTTCTTCGCCTCGACCCCTACCGTTCCGGTGATGCCCAGCGTGAACATGTTGTAGCTGCACTGCGCATCGTCGCCTGACAACGTCAGCGATCCGCTGAGGTTGGTGAACGTTGCCGTCGTCATACTGCCGTCCGGGCCCGTTGCCTGCGCGGTGAGGTTCGAAATGTTGATGGTCATGTTGTCGGGCACCGTCCCGCAAAAGTCGCCTTGCTCGCCCAGCGCACTGATCCGGCCATTGATTGTCAGCGTGACGCCCCCCGGACCGTCCACCTTGCAGGCGTTGATGACAACTGTGTACGTCGGCGGTCCGGGCGGGAAGAGCTGCATATCGCAGCTCAGCGTTCCGCCCCCACCGCCGGGGCAGTTAAACGGGAGATCAGGGAAAATTCCTGCACCACCGGCGCCCCCGAAAATCGACGAGACGCTGGTGAGCAGGGCGGCGATCGCGTTGGGCACGGCCAGGAAGGCCGTCGAGGTGGCCTGGATCGTGCCCGCCGCCCGCTGCGGGACGCTCGAGCCGCCGGGGGACGTCGTGGCAGTCGGAGATGGGGTCGGGGTAGGTGTCGGTGTCGGGGTCCGTGCGCCCGGCGTGGTCGTCGGCGGGGGTGTCCCGGACACGCAGCCGTACACGGCCGCCCCGATGGCGCTGATCAATTCGTCGACCATCACATGTCCGTCGTTGTTGAGATCGAAGCAGTCCGTCGCGGCCAGTCTTCCCAGCGCCATCTCGACGCCGCTAACCAGCTCGTCGATCTCTACCCTGCCGTCCTTATCGCAGTCGCCGAAGCACGGGCCGGGCAACGGGGTCGGCCTGGGGGTTTTCGTGCGCGTCACCGTCGGAACCGTTGTCGCCGTGCGCGTCGGCGTCGCCTGGGCAAGCGTGGGTGTGCGGGTCGCGGCGCCGCCGGTCGCGGTCCTGGTAGGCGTGCCGACGGGCGACCCCGCGCTGCCTTCGCAGAATCCCTCCTCGGTGCACCGGTCGTTGCTCGTGCAGGGGTTGAAGTCGTCGCATGCCGCGCCCACCGTCGTCTGGCACTGTCCGGTCTCCGGATCGCACTGACCCGTCGCGCACCGGTAATTGCAGTTGTTGGTCGAGACGACCTCACAGCGTTTTGTTTGCCGATGGAAGCACTCGAAGGTGCAGAGATCCTCGTCCATGCACTCCTCGGCGCGCGTCGGCACGCACTGGGTGATGTTGACGAACGGGATCGTGAAGCACTCGGCTTCACACTGCTCAAGGCCGGGCATCGTACAGGGCGTCCCGTTCGCCGCCTTCGTGCCGCCCACGCACTGCCCACCCTGGCACGTGTCGTTCTGCGTGCAGGGGTTGCCGTCATCACACGCCGTGCCGTTGGGCCTCGGCGTCCCCACGCACTCTCCATCTGGCTGGCACATGTCGTTCTGCGTGCACTCGTCGAAGTCGTCGCAACTGACAGCGTGAGCCGGCGCGGCGGCGAACACGGTGCAGAGGAAGGCGACAGCCGCGAGGCCCGCCGTCCACCTTGCCTGGCGGGGGCCCGACTCCGCTCCGACGCTCCCCGATTGGTGAGGCGAAGACGTTCGCCCAGTGTGCTCGATGTGGATCATGTGCCCTCCTCCTTGTGCGTCCAGAGTCCCCGCCGCTGCGATAGCCGCGCAAAAATGGGACTGCGGCCGAGCCCGGCGCCACAAAGACCACATTCGCGCGCGGAAGTCACGAGGCGGCGTTTGCGCCGCGGCCGTTGCGGAGCGGAGCATGCGGGTCTAACGTGCTGCTGCTGTGCCGGTGTCCTTGATCATTCCGGACGACGTGGTTGCCGCCTTGAAGCTTCCGCCGCGCAACGTGGCGGTCGAGCTCTACAAGGAGCTGGCGGTTCACCTCTATTCCGAGGGGCTCTTGCCGCAGGCGAATGCGTGTCGCCTCGCCGGGCTCACGCGCCTCGCATTCGAACGCCTGCTCGCCGAGCGCGGCATTCCGACGCGCCTCACCCCGGCCGAGCTGGACCGCGACGTGCAAATTCTCTCGCGGGAATGATCGCGATCGGTACGGCATCTCCGATTGGCGCGCTCATCCAGATCGGTCAGCTTCCCCTGGTCGGAAAGCTGTTCGGTGCGGCTCTCATCCCACCTGCGGTGGCGGAGGAACTCGACGACGGCTCGGAGATTGTCGGGGATTGGCGCGCCGCGCCGGGTGCGGCGGCTTTGACGGCGCACAGCGCCGAGAATGAAGTGCTCGTGCGCGAGCTCTCCGGCCAGCTTTACCGAGGCGACGCGGCGGCAATTGCCGTGGGTGCGGAAACCGCCGACGCAGTTCTGTTGATCGACGAAGCCGAAGGCCGTCGCGCCGCCCGGCGCATCGGCGTGCGCGTCATGGGCACCGTCGGCGTCCTGGTCGTCGCCAAGCGCTTCGGCCATCTGCCAAAGCTGGCACCGATCCTCGCCGAGTTACAGAGGAAGGCCCACCAGTGCATCGGCGGCGACATCGTCCGCCGCGCCCTCGAACTGGCGGGGGAACATCACGACTCTGGTCCATAATTGCGACCGCGTCTTCCGCTCGCCCTTTGACAAACTCGGGGCGAGCGGGATCCAAAGAGGTCGCCATAGTCATGGCTGTGGGTACCTAGCCGCTCCGCCGCAGGACCTGACCCGCGCGCGCGCTGCGGTCGAAGCGGCCCGCGCGCACGACGACGGTGCCGTTGAGGATCACCCACTCGATGCCCGAGGGCGACGCGTTCGGCGCGTCACGCGTCGTGTTGTCGCCGACCGTCGCGGGGTCGAAGACGACAAGGTCGGCAGCCAGGCCCTGGGCGATGCGGCCGCGGTCGCGCAAGCCCATGCGCCCGGCGGACAAGCCGGTCATGCGGTGCACCGCGTCGGCGAGCGAGAACAGCTTCAGCTCGCGCACGTAGCGGCCGAGGATGCGCGGGAAGGTCCCGTATGAAGCGGGGTTGTCGACGCCGTTGCCAGTGAGAATCGTGTCGGTCTCGAAGCACGTGCGCGGGTGCTGCAGGACTTTCCGCAGGCTGGTCTCCTCACCGCCCCGGCCGCTGTAGTTCCAGTTCATGATGCGCGCCTGGCTGCCCAGCTCGCCGACGAGATCGAGATACGTCTCGGTCGGATCGGCGCCGCGTTCCGCGGCGATCTCGGCGATGGTCATGCCCTCGTACCGCGCACACTCGCGCCGTGGCACCCAGAGGATCTGCGTGTCCGACCAGCGCATGCCGAGCTGCGGCAGCACCCAGTTGAGCGTGTCGGCCGCGCGCCGGCGCTGCTCGGGATCAGTGACCGACTCGTGCAGCTTGTTGAGCGTCCACGGGGGCATGAACACGACCAGCGTGGTGTTGCCGCCGACGTACGGGAACGCGTCCCACGCCAGGTCGACGCCTTCTTCGACCAGCCGTTCGCTGTGTTCGAGCACGCGATCGGTGGTGGGCCAGGTGGCATCGCCGACGAAGATGAGATGTGAGTGCTGCACGGGGACCCCGTGGGCGCGGTTGATCGCCGCCGTCTCGTCGATGGCGAGGAGGTTGGACGGCGTCTGTTCCGGGTCGCCGAACTTGCCGAGGGCGATATAGCTGCGCGCGTGCGAGGTATAAATGCCGCCGCGCTCCTTGAGCGGCGCCGTGACGCCGAGCAGCTCCTCGTCGGTGGCGAACACGCCCGGCGCGTATCCGAGGCCGGTGGACACCCCGATGGCCCCTTCGTCCAGCGCCGCGCGGACCAAATCCGCCATCGCCGCGATCTCCTCCGGAGACGCCGCGGAGGAGTCGATGCCCTTCAGGGCCGCGCGCACCGTGCCGTGCCCGACGAGCTGCGCGACGTTCAGCGCCAGCCCTTGACGTTCGAGCAGGGCGAGGAAGTCACCCATGCTCTCCCACCGGTAGTCGAGATCGCGGTCATGCAGCAGGCGCCCCATCACGGGCACGAGGTGGCGATTGCCTGGTAGGAAGGGGGCGGGCGAGAAGCCGCAGTTTCCAACCACCACGCTCGTGATACCCTGCTCCAGCAAGGGGGCCAACACCGCGCCGTGATCGGGCTGCGGAATGACCCAGTCGCTGTGCGAGTGCATGTCGATGAAACCGGGCGCGATGACTTTGCCGACGCAATCGATGATCGTCGGCGCTGTCGCCCCAGCGAGATCGCCGACCGCGGCGATCCGGCCGCCAGATACGGCCACCGAGCCGCTGAAACCGTCGGCGCCGGTGCCGTCAACGATGGTGCCGCTGGCGCCTTGGACTGGGCAAAGCGAACATAATCGTCGATATTGTAATCGAACACATTGTCGCTGCCGGCAACCAACAAGTCATCGTCCACGTGTGCCTGCTTTAAGGCAAAATCAATATCGCC
>JBBITY010000239.1:5372-5716 GCA_037440565.1 Desulfurellales bacterium | reverse complement strand
CGTCCGGCCCATGACGAGCTTCGGGATGGAAACCGCCCTCCGGGTCACGGTCGGCACGCCGGAGGAGAACCGCCGCCTGATCAAGTCTCTCCGAAAGTGCCTGGAGGAGGCGCGGAGCGCGTGATCCGCCGGCTCGCGGTGGTCGCCCTCAACACCGCTTACGCCCTGCGCGCCGGCGGCGCGCCGCTCGCGGTGCGCCTGCGCGCGGCGTGGCGCGGGATCGCCGACTACCGCCGCGGCGTCGTCGGGAACGCCTGGGAGGAAAAACTGTAGAGAACCTCACCGCTGGCGCGGCAGTTCGCGCGTGTGCGGCGCGCGCGCTCAGAGCATGTGAAACCATCCCC
>JBBITY010000239.1:0-5347 GCA_037440565.1 Desulfurellales bacterium | reverse complement strand
GTGCAACGGGGCTACAGTCTTGAGGGCGGGAGCCCTGCTCCCGCCCTTCCCCCGGTGTTACGGTCTGTCCCCGGCTGGATTTCTTCACAAGCTCTCACTCTCCCAGTCGGGCGCCGCGCTGCATCGGCCGCTCGGAGACCGCCGGCCCCAGCAGATCGAGGTAGCGCTGGATTATCTCCTCGGGCTCGCCGCGGGCGAGCACGTGCCCGGCATCAAACAGCACGACCTCGTCACAGAACTGCGTCGCCTGCTCGAGGTCGTGGGTCACCAACACGATTGTCTTGCGCCGGCGCTTGAGCCCCTTGAACGTCTCCAGACACTTGCGTTGGAACTCGGCGTCTCCGACGGCCAGAATCTCGTCCAACAGCAGGATGTCGCTGTCGGCTTGCAATGCGGTGGAGAAACCGAGGCGCACGCACATTCCCGTGGACAGATTCTTGAGCTTGACGTCGCGAAACCGCTCCAGCTCGGCAAAGGCGATGGCTTGTTCGACCCGCGCGCCCAGTTGGCGGCGCGGATAGCCGAGGATGCTGGCGTAAAGGGTCACGTTCTCGCGCACCGTCAGCTCGGGGCTAAAGCCCAGGCCGAGCTCCAGCAACTCGCACATCGTCCCACACACCTGCACCGTGCCGCGGTCCGGCACGAGCAACCCGGCGATCACTTTCAACAGCGTCGACTTCCCGGAACCGTTGCGGCCGATGATCCCGACGAAAGCCCCGGACTCGACGCAAAGATCAACCCCGCGCAGCGCCTCGAAGCGTTCGTACGACACGGGACGGAACAGGTTCAGCACGCGCTCCGTCAACGTCGTATGCACCTCGTGGGGAATGCGAAAAGCCTTGTGCACCCCGTGGAGCTCGATTGCCAGCATCAGAGATACTCGACCACGCGCGCCTGGAGACGGCGGAAGACAGCCGCTCCGAGGACGCCGATTCCCAGCGAATAAATGGTGGTGATCAGCAAGCCGCGCGCCCCTGGCCACACGCCGTAGACGACGACGCGGCGGCTGTCGCTGATAATGCGCGCAACCGGGTTCCACCACACGATCCACCGCCACTGCTCGGGAATCATCAGCTCCGAGTACAAAATCGGCGTGATCCAGAAACCCACCTGCAAGGCGATGTTCCACAGGTAGCCGATGTCGCGGAAGCGGACATAAATCGGTGCCAGGAGCAGTGACAGCCCCAACGTGAGCGCAATCAGGTCGACGAGCAACACCACGAAGCACAGCGCCGGGAGTCCCAGGTCAATCCCGGTGATCCAGAGCAAGCCAATCAACACCAGCAGGTTGATCACGAAGGTCAGGCCGGCGCTCAGCAACGCCGCGTACACGACCACCTCGCGGGGCAATACCATCTTCGACAGAATATCGGCCCGCGCGAGCAGCGCCCCGGTTCCCTTTGCCGAGCCCTCGGAAAAAAAGTTGTACATCACGACGCTGAGCAAGAGGAACGCCGGATACTTCGGGATGTCGAAGCGCATGAAGATGGAGAACACCACGTAATAGAGGAGGAAGAAGATCACCGGATTGATCACCGACCAGGTGTAGCCGAGCACCGAATGCGTGTAACGGATCTTGAAGTCCTTCAGCGCGAATTGGAGGATGAGCGATCCGTAGTTGCTGCGCCGGCGCGAACGGAACCACGCGCTCCGGCTATCCCGCCAGCCGGCCCGGGCTCTCCCTTCCAACACATCCCCCTCGCGGCAGGGCAATCGCACATTCGCATTCGTCATCGGTCCGAACCTGCCCGCTCACATTTCTCAAACCCGTTCGATCATCCTCCGGCTCCGCCCGGTTGCACAACCACCTTGTCGCCGTGCCTGCACGCCATCTTCACCCATCCGCCGCCGAAACGCGAGCCTCGTTTGACACCGGCGGCGATTCTGTATTAGCGCTCCCATAGTCGCACGGGCACTTCCGGCCGACCTTCCGCCCTGCATAAAGGAGGCTCGATTCATGGAGAAACTCGCCCGCCGCTGCGCGTTGCTGACTGTGGCCCTGGTGGTCTTGAGCGGCTGCCTGACGGTCGACGCGGCGCTCAAGGCCGACGGCACCGGGACGATGACCGTCGCGTACGAGGTGCCGCCCGGCGTAACCATCGATGCGTTGCGGAAGTTCTTCGAAGGCCCGCACGTCAAGGTCGAAAGCGCCCAGCTCAAGAACCAGACAGCGGTCTTGAAGTTGGCGTTTGCCGACGTGACGAAGCTCAACACATCGCCCTTTTTCGCGGCGCTCACCACGACGTTGACCGGCGACGCCGGCACGAAGACCTTGGTCGCCAAGCTCCCGATTCCGCGGCCGCCGAAGAAGGATCAGACCCCAAAGGCCACCCCCGGAAAGGCGGATCAAAAGGCCGCTCCCACCAAGGCCGCGGAGCAAAAGGCCAAACCAGGGCAGACCCCGGAACAGAAACAGAAACCAGCGACTGGTGGAGAGACGGCAACCGCCAAGAAGGCGGAAAAAAAACCCGACTTCGATATCCGCGTCTCACTGACGCTGCCCGGGGCGGTCGTCGAAACGAACGCCACCGAGCGCCGCGACGCGCAGGTGCACTGGACCATCCACCTCCAGGATTTGGAGGGCAAGCCGGAAGCGGTCATGAGCGTGACGTTCAAGGTGCCCGCCAAGAAGGGGAAGAGTTGAGTCAATTGGCGGGCGCGGCAGGCTCCGGCGCCGAGCAGCGCGAGTTTGCCAAGCCGAGCTCCGCGAACGGGACCGGCCGCCCCCGCAACGCGTCGAACAGGCCGCGCCAGAACGCCGCCTCCCAGCTCCACAAGAGACGTCCACGGGAGCGGGTCTGAGCGCCCACGGGCCCCCATCGGAGCACGACCGCCCGCGCTCCCCGGCCCGCCATGGCGGCGGTACAGAGGGCGGCGAACCGCCACCGCTCTCCCCGGCGCGCGTGCTTGCGCACAAAGAGGACCCCGTTGCGGCCCAGGAAGTAGGGCAGTGGAAAGCTATGCCGCTGCGCGGTGTCAGAGCTGCCCCCCCCTTTGTGCAAAATCGCCGCTGACCCCACGTATACAACACGATAGCCGGCGCGGCGCGCTCGCACGCACCAGTCGACGTCATCGTGGTAGGCGAAGAACGCCTCGTCGAGCAGGCCGACCTCCATCAGGGCCTCCCGGCTCCAGAGCGACCCGTTGCCGATGACCCAGTCCACATCTTTCTGTCCCTGCCACTGCGCGCCGTCCGGCGCGCCTTGACCCACGGTGCGTACGATGAACGGCCCATACGTCAACTTCCCATATGCGCCCCAGAGCCGTACTGGGTCTTCCATCAAGAGGTTGCGCGCTCCAACCACGCCGATCCGCTGATCGCTGCGGGCCACCCGGACGAGCTGCTCCAACAGATCGGGCGTCGCCTCGGCGTCGTTGTTGAGCAGACACACGTATTCGGCACCCTGCGCCAGCGCCCAGCGGATTCCGACGTTGTTGCCGCCCGCGTAACCGAGATTGACGCCGTTCTCGATAATCTCGATATGCGGATGCCGCTCGCGCAGGGCGGCCACCGTGCCGTCGGCGGAGCCATTGTCCACCACTACCGGCAAGAGATTACTGTACGTCAGCCGCCCGAGGCTATCGACGCAGTGCAGCACATCCGCTCGCCGATTCCAGGTCGGAATCACGATGGCTACCGGAGGCATCTCCACCCCGCCGGTCATGGCACAACGTCACGTCGCCATCTTCTCCAGCTCGGCGCGCAGCATCGAGCTTTTCAGATGGCGGTCCTTGTATGGCGGGCAGCGCACGATGCGCGCCTCGATGCCGGCCTGGCGCAGGATGCGCTCCCAGTTGCCGCTCTGGTCATAGCCGAGCACGATGAGGTCCGGCCGCACGCGGCGCACCGAGCGGATGAAGTCGTTGCGCGCGCCGAAGAAGGCGGTGTCGACGCCCTTCAGCGCCGCCACCAACTGGCGCCGCTCGCCCTCCGTGTGCAGCGGCGGGCGCTGCTTGATGCGTTGCACGCTCGCGTCGCGCGCGATCACCACGCTCACGTGCACCCCGGGCCGGCCGAGACGCCGCGCCAGGGCCAGCCCGCGCCGGCGCGCGAAGCTGATCAAGAACACGTGGCCCAAGTGCAGCCCATCGAAGGTGCCGCCGAGAAACACGCGCACGGGACCGGCATCACCCGCCCAGCTCATGTCGCGTCCGCCTCTGCCGCGTGCCTTCGGCTGCTCGCCCACGGCCCTCCTCTACCAGACGCGGCAGCGGCCGCAAGAATCGGCGGACCGATGCAGGGCTGCGCCCCTGCACCCCGCCGAGGGGAAAACCATCCGGCCTGGTTTTCCCCTCGGCCTCCTCTTTCCCGGCCTGGACTCGGCAGGAATCGGTTCCGGCGGCACAGCCCGGCCACAACGCGCGGCTGTTGGTGCGAAAGGATCGTCCGTACACGCGCGCGCCGCGTGCCCGACGGCACCGACGGCCTCGTACGGGTTCATTCCGGCAAACACCGTCGGTGGCGTCTGCGCCACGGCGCCTGCGCCGGCCTTCGCACGGTTGCGGCCCTTTGTTTCAGAATCGATCCACCCACCGCCGCCAGCCACAGCGAGTGGACGGCCGCGTCGCCAGGGCTTGATTTCGCTGCTCGCTCCGTGATCTCCGTGCCGCCGTGGCAAAGAAGACCCATCAGCGGCAGCGCTGGCACGGCCCGGCCGTGATGGTCCACGGCGGCGCCGGGCGCGGTCAGCCGGACCTGGCCGCCGGGCAAGCCGAGGGATGCGAGCACGCCACCGCGGCGGCGTGGGAGGTGCTCGCGGCAGGCGGATCGGCGCTCGATGCCGTCACCGCCGCGGTGGTGCTGCTCGAAAACCATCCGCTGTTCAACGCCGGCGTCGGCTCCTGCCTCACCAGCACCGGCACCGTGGAGATGGACGCGTCCATCATGGATGGACACCGCCTGACGGCCGGCGCCGTGGGCGCCGTCTCGACCATCGTGAATCCCATTCGCCTCGCCCGCGCCATCATGGAGGACGGCCGCCACCTCTTCCTCGCCGGCGCCGGAGCGGAGGCGTTCGCCCGCGCACAGGGCGTGACGACGGCGCGGCCCGAGTACTTCATCACGCCGCGCCAGCGCCGGCGCTGGGAAGAAGGTCTCGGCAGCCCCGGCGCCGGCACCGTGGGCGCCGTGGCCATTGACCGCACCGGGCACGTCGCGGCCGCAACATCGACCGGCGGGCGCACGCACAAGTTGCCCGGCCGCATCGGCGACTCGGCCATCATCGGTGCAGGGACCTACGCCGACGACGCCGCCGGCGCCGCATCCGCAACCGGCAACGGCGAAGCCATCATCCTCATGGGCTTGGCGCGTGCCGCCGTCGATCGATTGCGCGACGGCGCGCACCCG
>JBBITY010000238.1:4467-5744 GCA_037440565.1 Desulfurellales bacterium | reverse complement strand
ATTCCTGAACGGGTGGCTGAAAGAGACGCCGGAGGAACGGCACCCGACCATGGAAGCGGCCCTGGAGTGGCTGAAAGCGCACCGGTACGAACCACGGCGAATCACCCTGTGCTGGGGTGACGCCCGCATCGGGAACACGCTGTACAGCCGGCCGGACCGCCATGTCTTGGCCATCATGGACTGGGAGATGGCATTCCTCGGCGATCCCGAAGGCGATCTCGCCTGGTTCATGGCTCTCGACAAGCAGCACAGCCAGGGATACGGGCTGCCGAAGCTCGAGGGCACTCCGAGCGACGACGCCATCGTCGCCCGCTACGAGCAGCTCACGGGGTGGAAGGTGGAGAACCTCTTCTACAACGAGGTCTTCGCCACGCTGCGCTACGGCATGACGGTGATCGCCGTGCTCAAGAAGTTCAAGAAGCAGGGCATCCCCTTCCCCGACGACCTCATCGCGAACAACTTTGCGACGCAACACCTCGCCGAGCTGCTCGGCCTGCCCGCCCCGGGCGCCAAGAAGGCAATCGCGGGGCGCCTCGACGAGATCACGGTGAGCATCCAGTTCCACTTCACGGGACCGGGCGGCCACGACTGGTACCTCGTCTCCGACCGGGGGAAGGGCTCGCGCCACGAGGGAACCATCGCGAATCC
This sequence comes from Desulfurellales bacterium, assembly GCA_037440565.1. Taxonomy (GTDB): domain Bacteria; phylum Desulfobacterota; class Binatia; order HRBIN30; family CADEER01; genus JBBITY01. Next base: position 5,096 of record JBBITY010000238.1, on the reverse strand, counting down.
GAATTGCACCATTACCGTCTCGCTCGAGGATTGGAAGGCGATCCAGCGAGGAGAACTCAATCAGCTCGACGCGTGGTCCTCAGGGCGACTGGTCACCGAGGGCGACCTCGCCCTGCTCTCCCTGCTCAGGGACATGATCGCCGAGGTCGCCTGAGCGACCATTGACCGGCGCAAGGTACAAGAAAGAACCCCGCGGACATCGCAGATGAACAGATCGCGGGCGGCGCCAGCGAACCGAGGGCAGCGGTGCGCCGTCTGTGGGTAACTCCGCAGCGGCCGACACCCAGCTCAGAGACTCTTGCCCTCTGTGCGCTCGGAGCCCTCGGTGGCGCAATCTTTTGTCCGGATCTTGTTCATTCCGGAAAAGCAGCAGCCGCTGCATTGATCAACTCGGCGTCGGGCGTGAGGATGAAGCCGGCCTCGACGGCACGGTCGGTGGCTTCCGCCACGGCGGAGACGTAGGCGTCGTGGTCGGGATACAGTCGGTCCAGCGTCTCCGCATCGAAGGCGACCGTGGTGCCGAAGATCCGGCAAAAGCCGCCTCCGGTCTGGCCCAGCCCCGAAAGCGTCGCGATCGGCACGTCGACATAGGGCGTCCGGATGCCACCGCGCACGTTTCCGAACTCGTC
>JBBITY010000238.1:1730-4444 GCA_037440565.1 Desulfurellales bacterium | reverse complement strand
AACCCGTCACCTCCAAGAGCGGCGCGCTCGGCGGCGGGTCGCCACCCCGGACCCAGCGATCGAGCGCGGCCATCGCGGCTTTCAGCACGAAGTGCTGCGGCCCTGAGTTGATCGGGCGGTCGCACTCGATGATTCCCGGGATCGGAGCCGCGACATCGGTCAGCACTTTGGCGGCTTCCGGATCATCCCCTCGGTCACCGGGACCGACCAGCAGCGTGTACGTGTCGGCATGGGCCGTGCCCGCGACCTCCCAGAGGCGAAAGCGTGGCCCGTCCGGCTGGCGGTTCGGGAGAAAGCCCAGGGTTATCAGGTCGGTCTCGGTCTGGAACGTCAGCACCGGAACGCTGAGGTCACCGCGAATCCGCGCCACCGCGGGCATGGCGATCTGGGGTTCGGGGGTCTGAGACAGCGGCGCACCACTTCCACCGCGGCTGTGGATGAGAAAGCCGTCGTAAAGCTCGACCAACGGGTGGATGGCATTGACATAGGTCACGAGTCGAAAGGCCGATTGCGACTCTCCGACCGCGATCAGTCTCGCCGCCCTCAGACCTCCGAGCGGGTCGACCCCGACGGGGCTGCGAATCGCCTGGCCGGCTTGCGAGAAGATGTCGTACGAGAAGCTGTCGCCGGGATGCGCAAGCGATCCGTAGCGCGCCGGGTTGACTCCCTTGAGACTGAGGTCCGGCAAGCCCGGGATCGGACCGGGCCCCTCCCGCGGTCCGACGCCGACAAACTGCGCCGACACGCCCACCCACACATACCCCTCGCGGATCAGCTCGGTGTGCATCGTCGTCCAGTCGGGCGCGGCGTCCAATCCACCGCTGACGTTGAGCCACTCGACGACGACCGAGCCGTTGAACGCCTCGGCATCGATCGGCCGGTAGACCACAATGCGAGTCTTGTACGGCGCGCTGCCGGCGGGAGCTGCGCTCCACGCGCCATCGGAGTCGAGCTCGCCGACGTTCCTGTAAGCTCTCGCGATGCCGGAGATGAAGTACTCTTGCTGCGAGTAGCCGACGCTGGCGAGGTCGAAGTTCGTGGACTGAACAAACGGGTTTCCCGGGCCGGCGATCGGCCCCTCGACCGTCGGGTTGGGAACGGGCGGCGTCGCCGTCGGCGTGGCCGTCGGCGTGTCGGTAGTCGTCGCGGTCCGGGAAGGCGATGCCGTCAAAGTCTCCGTCGGCGTTGCGGTCGCGGTGCTCGATGGGACCGGTGTATCGGTCGCGGTCGGCGCGGCGGTCGACGTGGCACTCGGCGCCACTGTCCGGTCCGAGTCGTCGTCGCTCCCGCACCCGGCCATCACCGTCAAGGCAAGGGCCACGAGAACGAGGAGGCGCGCGTCTCCTCCAGCGGGTGAAATGCGACGGCATTGCGAAAGGCGGAAGCGCGAGCGAACGGCCAGATCGGTCGCCATGGCCGTGCGATTAGTACACTTGGGACCCGTTCTTCAACCGGCATCGCCTTCGCGTTCCGTCGGGCGCGCGCAGTTTCATTCCCCCGACGCGAGGATTCTCGGCGCGGTGCATAAGACGGATTCCCGACGGGTATGGACGCGCAACCCGAAAACGAAATCCCGGCCGAGGACAGGCTGCAACGTCGCCGGACGGGCGGGGGCAGTGCTCCCGCCCTCGAGGCTGGAGCGCCGTCCCACCGGCACCGTGCTTGAGGGGTGGAGCATGGCTCCACCCCGAGGGGTCTTCCACTGACCACGAGACTCCGTTCGGCCTCTCGATCGAACTCGTCGACTCCGTCGCGAGGGGCCTTTTCTTCCAGTGGTTCGCCCGCGCCGCGAGTTGAGTGATTGACGTGACCCAGGCGTAGCGTTAGCTGACGGCGGTGGATTCATGGTAGGTAAATGCAATGGCGGAGCGGGTCCGGGTCGTTGGCGCGCGCGGTCGGGTTTGGACGGTGGTCAGAGTGCCCCGTTCGCAGGCGGACGAGGCTGACTTCCGATTCTGGTACGAAGGGCTGACTCCGGAACAGCGCGTGGAGGCCGTCGGGGAGGCGCTGGAGAGCTGTCTGAAGACACGAGGTGGCGATGGCGTCCCGAGACTACGAAGAGTTCATCGCCGCGTTGAATGCCCATGGCGTCCGGTATCTCGTCGTGGGCGCGCACGCCGTCGCGCTGCACGCTCGCCCTCGCGCAACCAAGGATCTGGACTTTCTCATTGAACCGACGCCGGCCAACGCGCGCAGGCTCCTAGCTGCGCTGCGAGATTTCTTTGGGGGCGTCGACCTGGGATATTCGGTCGAGGATGTGACCGATCCGCAGTGGATCATTCAGCTTGGTGTGGCCCCGGTCCGCATCGATCTGATCTCGGAACTCCCGGGTGTGGCAAGCTTCGCGGCCGCCTGGGGCAGCCGCGTGTCCGCCCGATTCGGCTCGGTACCCGCGCATTACATTGGGCTCGACGAACTCATTCGGGCCAAAGAGTCGGTACATCGGCCTCAAGACCGAGCCGATCTTGGCATTCTTCGGCGCGCAAAGGGGGGGATAAAGCTGACAAGCCGGCCCAGTCAGCGCCGCGGAACGAAGCAGCGCGGGTGAACGGCGAGGGGTTAGATGAGGTTGGCGATCGCCGCGACGAGAATTCCCTCTCCCCAAAATTTCGCAAGGACAATCTCGAGACAAATCTCTCCGCGCGTGAACCGATGTCCGCGGCAGCGACGCCAGTGCGGCTTCGGCGCAGATGCGCGCGACGCCGAGCGGGTGG
>JBBITY010000238.1:0-1720 GCA_037440565.1 Desulfurellales bacterium | reverse complement strand
CGACGCGGGTGACCTCGGGGCGGTCGAGGTTTGGGCCGTTGAGCGGAACTGGCAGGCGCGTGTGCTCGACGTGCCAGAGCACGGTGCCCTGGTCGTCGAGGAGTCGATAGTCGGCGGTCACGAAGACGACCGCGCCGGCGGTACCGTTGTTGCGCACATCCCATCCGCGGATGCTGATTCGCATGAGGTGGACGGCGGCGCTGCGCGCGGTGACGACGCGCAGCTTCATCTCGGCGAGACGCACGCGGCATGCCGCGGCGAAGGCATCGACGATCGTCGGCTCTGGCTCTGCGTCCCCCGCCCACAAGCGCACCGCCGTCTCGACGACGCCGGCGGATGGCATCGGCAGATCCCGTCCGCTGGCGTTGACGGCCTCCACCGCGACCATCTCAGGCAGCTCGCGCTGCGTATAAGCGATGACCACTCTGGTGTGCTGGGCGGACGCGCAGCCACCGCAAAGCACGAGCGCGGCGAGGGCCCACCGCCTCATGGCGTCATGGCGCGGGCGTGGCCAGCAGGCGCGCGACCTGCTTCCCCGCACCGCAGAGCAGCAGCACCACCGTGAGGCCCGCGACGATCGTCGGGCCGGTGGGCAAATCCCATCGGTAGGAGGCAAAGATTCCGCCGGCGCTGGCGACCAGCGCGATGCCGACGGCGACCACAAAGGTGGCATTCATGCTCACATCGAGCACCAAGGCCGCGGTCGCCGGGATGACCAGGTAGGCGAAGATGACCAGGACGCCGGCGACGCTCACGCTGAGCGAAAAGGCGACACCGAGCGCGAGATAAAACAAGAACTCCCACAACTGGACGCGATAGCCCATGGTGGCAGCCATGTCGGGATCGAAAGCGGTGAACAGCAGCTCCTTGTGAAAGAGCGCGTGGAGCAGCACCACCGCCGCCGCCAGCGCCCCCAGGGTGTAGAGCTGGTTGTCACTGACGCCGAGGACGTTGCCGAAGACGAGGCTGAGGACGTCCATCTCACCGAGCGGATTCTTCGAGACGCAGATGATGGTGAATGCCGACGCAGCGGCATACGCCACGCCGATGGCACTCTCGCGCGGCAGGCGGCCGCCGCCGCGCTGCACGGCGAAGAAGGTGACGCCCACGAGGCTCAAACCAAATGCGGCTTCCGCCTGGTGCAAGCCGAGCCAGTGACCGAGGGCAACGCCAAGGGTGGCGATCTGGGCCAGGGCGATGCCGACGAAGACGATCCGCCGGAGCAGCACGTAGACGCCGAGGTACGCCGAGACCCCACCGGCGAGCATGCTGGCGAACACGGCGTAGCGGACGAAGCTCTGCCCGAACATCTCGATCATGCGTCGCCTCCGGGAAGCACGACGATGCGGTCATCGATGCGGTCGACTAGCACGGGGATGCGGTAGAGGGCGCTCAGCTTGTCGGCCGTCAGCATGGCGTCCTTCGGCCCCACGTCGACGCGGCCGCCGCCGACGATCGCCAGCCGGTGGGCATACGATGCGACCACGTTGAGCAAGTGGCTCACCATGATCAACGTGAGGCCATCGTGCTCGTGTAGATGGCGCACCAGGTCCATGATCGCCTTCTCCGCGGGGAGATCCATCCCGTTCGTGGGCTCGTCGAGCACCAGCACGCTCGGCTCGGCAGCGAGGGCCCGGGCGATCAGGGTGCGCTGTTTCTGCCCGCCCGACAGGTTGCGATACCGCTGGTCGAGCAAGTCTGCGATGCCGACGTGCTCGGC
>JBBITY010000237.1:1574-5767 GCA_037440565.1 Desulfurellales bacterium | reverse complement strand
CGTGCGGGTAACCGACTCGATGATGAAGGCGCGAATCTCGGCGGCGAGGGCGCGCAGGCCCTCGCTGTCCATGTGTTTCAGATCATCAGGCGAATTCAGCGATTCCAACAAGGGATAGTGGGAATCGATCTCCGGCATCATGCGTGGGAAATACCTCGCGGGCAGTGGGGGGATTGCAGTTAACTGGCCATGGTTACCGTTCCGGGCAGGCATTGTCCAGCCTGTCCGGCCGAGTCGCCGAGTCGCTGACCGCTCCCGCTACGGACTCCCGGCTCCTCGTCCGAGCGACTTGATGTAGTCGATGAGCTGCAGCAGTCCCTCTTCGTCGATCCGGCCCTCGAAGGCGGGCATCACCGGCATGTAGCCGTCGACCACCTTCGCCTGCGGGTGGAGAATCGACTCGCGCAGGTAGGCTTCGTCGGCCACGATCGCCTGGCCGCCCTTCAGTCGCACGAGGCTGCCATACAACCCGGCCAGCGAGGGGCCGAGGGCACCGGGCTCGCTGTGATGGCACGTCACGCAGCCGTATTGCTGGAACAACGCCGCGCCCACGGCGGCGGCGGGGACTGCAACGACCCGTTGGTTTGCGGCCCGCGGCCGGGCAGGCCGCCCGGAGCGCTTCGTCGCGGCGCGCTCGGTCCCACCGAGCAGGACCCCCTCACCCTCCCCCCGCGAAAGTGCCGGGAGTGGGAGATGGAGCAACACACCGGGCGGCTGGTCACAAACTGCCGGGGAACCGCAGTGAGCGCGCCGTTGCGGGCGCGTTGCGCTGTGTGACCAAATCTGCAACTGGCAACTGCGGGAGGCTGCAAGCCTGCTTGCGGTGGCAGCGTGCTGAACGGAGGCATGGTGATGACGCCAGCGGATGCCGTGCTGCCCAGCTCGATCGCGGCCCAGGGCGCGCGGCCGCTCCCGCCCGATGCTGCCCCCCGGAGAGTCCTGCGCGGTGCGATTCCGCACGGCCGCGAGCCCGCTGAGCAATCCGGCGAAGGCGATCGCCGCACCGAGGACGCGCGCCCGCGAAAGCCGGCGCCTGGCCGCGTGACGGATGTGTACCATCGAGCGCCGCCATACTACCGGGGGCTTCCCGCCAGCCGCAATATGGAGTCCAAATGAGCCGGGGGGCCAGGAAGCGCCCTCCCAAATCGACACGGCGTCGCGCGCTGGGGCGCCGCCATTCGCTGGCCGGCCGGTCGCCCGGCCCAGCGGATCGCGCATCGCCCGATCCGCCCCCAGAGGAGCGTCTACAACAGATCGTGTCGAGTCCGGCGTACTTGCGGGCCGACCAGGACCTGGGTCTCCTGGCGCGGGACGAGGCGCGCGCCATCCGGCTTCAGCTCGAGTTCCTCAAGCCCGAGCTGCTGCTGCGGGAGCAAGGAGTGCGCTCGACGATCGTCGTGTTCGGCGGTACTCGGATCCTCGAGCCCGCCGCGGCGCAGCGCCAGGTGGCGGCGGCCAGGCAGGCGCTGACTGAGCGCCCCGGTGACCCGGTTCGGCAGCGCGCGCTTGCCGTGGCCGAGCGCATTCTGGCCAAGAGCCACTACTACGACATGGCACGCGAGTTCGGCCATCTGGTCAGCAGCACCTGTCAGGTCTCGTCGCAGTGCGAGTTCGTCATCGTGACCGGGGGCGGGCCGGGCATCATGGAGGCCGCCAACCGCGGCGCCTACGACGTGCGCGCCAAGACGGTCGGGCTGAACATCGTACTGCCCCACGAGCAGGTTCCGAACCCGTACATCACGCCGGACCTGTGCTTCCAGTTCCGCTACTTCGCGCTGCGCAAGATGCACTTCCTGTTGCGTGCCAAGGCATTGGTGGCCTTCCCGGGCGGTTACGGTACGCTCGACGAGCTCTTCGACGCCCTCTGTCTGATTCAGACCCGGAAGATGCCGCCCTTGCCGGTGGTGCTGGTCGGCGAGGCCTTCTGGCGCAAGGTCTTCGACGCCGATTTCCTCGTGGCAGAAGGCGTAATTGCGCCCGAGGACGCGCGCATCTTCTCGTTCGCCGAGAGCGCGCAGGAAGCGTGGGATCTGATCCTCGACTTCTGGCGTGCCGCGGGCGAGGACCTCACCGACGGCGGTCGCCTCGGGTGAGGGTGCGCGGGCCGCATCAGCGCGCGATCGCTTCGACGTGGTAACGCCGCACCTCGGCGCGGTTTTCCAGCGTGGCAGCGAACGTCACGGTGCCGTGTGCGGCGATGCGCTCGCTGCTCGGCGTCGCGTAGGCACTGAGCACCACCCGGTCCTGATCGTCCAAGGCGTCCACCCGCACGCTGAGCGCGGAGGTCGCCTTGTTGCCGCGATTGATCAGCGTACCCGTCACCGTCACCTGCGTCCGATCTGGACCCGGCGCCTCGCGCAGTTCGAGAATCTCGACCTGCGGGCGTTCAACCGGACGCAGTTCCTCCTCGTAATAGATGCCCGGCGGCGGTGCCGGGGGTGGCGGCGGCGCCGGCGGTGGGGCCGGTGGCTTGAGGCACCCGCTCGCTGCCAGCCCACCAGCGGCCGCGGCCGCGAGGCATGAGAACAAGCCAATCGCGTGACGACTCATCCCAGCCCCAGGCGCCGGGCGATGATGACCTTCATGATCTCGTTGGTGCCGGCGTAGATCGACTGCACGGCCGCGTCGGCGTAGTCGCCGGCGATCGGGTATTCAAGCATGAAACCGTAGCCCCCGTGCAGTTGGAGGCACTCGCCGGTGAGCCGCTTCTGCAGATCGGTCGTCCACCACTTGGCCATGCTGACCTCGGTGACGAGGTCATCGCCGCGCACGTGCGCCGCCAGTAGCCTGTCGATGAACGCCTGCCCGATCTCGACCTCGGTGGCCAGCTCGGCGAGCGTGAACTGGGTGTTCTGAAACGCCGCAATGGGCTGGCCGAAGGCGTGGCGCTCCTTGACGTAGGCGATGGTGTCCTGCAGCGCGCGGCGGCACGAAGCGATCGAGCTGGTCGCAATGCACAGGCGCTCCTGTTGCAGCTTTTCCATCAGCATCTTGAAGCCCTGCCCTTCCTGGCCGAGGAGGTTGGACGCCGGCACGCGGCAGTCTTCCAGCGACAGCTCACTGGTGTCCTGCCCGCGCAGGCCAAGCTTGTCGAGCTTGCGGCCGCGCACGAAGCCCGGGCTGTCCGCCTCCACCAGGAACAGGCTGATGCCGCGGTGCGGCGGGTCAGCGCCGGGGTCGGTCTTGGCGACGACGATGAACAGGTCCCCGATCTGGCCATTGGAAATAAACGTCTTGGTACCGATGATCACGTACGTGTCACCGTCGCGGCGCGCCTTGGTCTGCACGTTGGCGAGGTCGGAGCCCGCTCCGGGTTCGGTCATGGCGATGCCGAGCAAGATGTCGCCGCGGATCGCGCCGGGCAGGTAGCGCTTCTTCTGCTCCGCCGAGCCGTAGCTGATGAGATACGGCATCACGATGTCCGAGTGCAGCGAGAGCATCATGGCGTGCGCGCGCATCCACGCCATCTCCTCCATGATGACGGCGTCGTAGAGGAAGTCGCCGCCCGCGCCGCCGTACTCGACCGGCGCGCAGGCGCCGAGAAAGCCCGCCTCGCCGGCGCGCTTCCACGTGTCGCGATCGCTCATCCCGCGCGCGTTCCAGACCTCGATCTTCGGCTGAATCTCTTTCTCCGCAAAGCGCCGGAACTGCTCCCGGAACAGGTCGTGTTCGGGGCTGAAGATCTCACGTCGCATGGGGCCTCCAGAGCCGGCCCGTCCGCCGGTCCGCCGGTGCGCGGGCGAGCCCGTGAGCCGGCATACGCTCGTGCGGATTTCCAGCGGCGCCGGCGCCCACGGGGTCACCCGCTCCGCCCCCGCAGCGCAACCGTCATGCCTTCGCGCGTGGCGCGGCTGCGAGGAAAGATGCGCCGGGCCAGGCGCTCGAGACGGCCGACGAACGCGTCGTCGTGGCTCGGATCGTGGTGGTAAAGAAGGAGCTGCCCGACGCCCGCCTCGCGCGCGACCTCGGCGGCCTGCCGCACAGTGCTGTGCCCCCAGCCGCTCTTGTTGAGCTGGCCGCCGAAGTACTCGTCTTCGGTGTATTGCGCGTCGTGAATGAGCACGTCGGCACCGCGAGCGAAGTCGACCACGTCGCGGTGTCCGCCCTTGGCGACTTCGATGTCGGTCGCATACACGACGGATCGACCGGCCCAGCGCACGCGATACAGATAGACGCCGTGCCTGGGGTGCGCC
>JBBITY010000237.1:0-1514 GCA_037440565.1 Desulfurellales bacterium | reverse complement strand
GCCGGCGTTCAGATCGCGGATCTGAACGCGCGCCGGCAGCTCGGCGAGCGAGACGGGGAAAAAGCGCGGCTCCATGGCCGCACTCAGGATTTGCTGCAGGCTGTCCTCGGCCCACCCAGGTCCATACACGTGGCAGCGCCACTCCGGGCGGTACGCGGGTTCGAAAAAGCGCAGCCCTTCGATGTGGTCGTGGTGCGTGTGGCTGATAAAGATGTGGACCGCGGTCGGCTCCGCGCGCTTCAGCAGTTCGCGGCCGAGCTCGATGAGGCCGGTACCGGCATCGAACACGAGGGTGTGCTGCGGCGTGGCGATTTCCACGCACGACGAGTTGCCGCCCACCTCCACGGTCGACGGTCCGGGCGCCGGATGACTGCCGCGGACGCCCCAGAAGCGGATGCGTATCGCCGCCGCTTTGTTCACTTCGTCTCCATCACGGTCACTCCGTCCCACTCCGGCGGAGGCGGTGCGGCGCGCAGCGCCTCGCAGCGCTGCAAATACAATGCGGCCGGCCCATCGTCCACCCCGTTGCCCGTCAGGCTGGCGAAGCAGTCCGCGGCGTCATCCCAACGCCGCTGGCGATAGGCCGCCAGACCGGCGTGGAACCGCTCGACCCGCGCTGCCCAGCGCTCCTGCTCACTTGCCGGCCCGAGGACTTCGAAAATGCGCACCGGCTGGGCCTTCCCTTTCACCCGCACCCGATCGAGCTCGCGGACGACAAATCCGCCGCCTGCGGCGCGGACGGTCGCCTCGCTGGCGAGGATGTCCACCCCGTAGAGCTTCGTCAGCCCCTCTAGTCGCGAGCCGAGATTCACGTTGTCGCCCATCACGGTGAGGCTGAGGTGATGCGCGGAACCCATATTGCCAAAGATCATCGGCCCCGTATTCAAACCCACACCAACGCGCAGCACAGGCCAGCCCCGCCCCTGCCACTCCTCGTTGAGGCGGGTCAAGCGGCTCTGCATCGCGAGCGCGGCCGCACAGGCGCGCGCGGGGTGATCCGCCTGGGGCAATGGGGCGCCCCACACCGCCATCACCGCGTCGCCGATGTACTTGTCGAGCATCCCCGCGTGCTGGAAGATCACGTCGGTCATCTCCCCGAGATACACGTTGAGCAACTCGACGAGTGCTTCGGGCTCCAGTCCCTCGGAGATCGCGGTAAAGTCGCGGATGTCTGAAAAGAGCACGCTCAGCTCGCGCTTCTCGCCGCCCAGCTTGAGGCGCTCGGGCTGCTCGCTGACCAGGCGCGCCATCGAGGGACTGAGGTACAGTTCCAGCGCGTTGCGCATCTTGCGCCGCTCGCGTTCCTCCACCAGGTAGTGCTGCAGGCTGACCGCCACATACGTCAGGGCGATGGCGAGCATCGGGTACACAAGGCTCAGGGGGACTCCGCGCGACACGAACACCCACTGACTGCCGGCCGCGTAGCCGGCTAGCATCCCCGCCGCGGCCAGCGCGGCCAACATCCCGCGTGCGTAGTGCAGGATGGACCCGAGCAGCAGGGCGGCGGCGAGAAT
>JBBITY010000236.1:0-5777 GCA_037440565.1 Desulfurellales bacterium | reverse complement strand
CTTCACCAACGCCGCGCTGCTGCTGGCGGCGACGCGCCGCGTGGTCATCGCTACGGGCATCGCCAACATCTGGGCGCGCGACGCGATGGCGATGGCCGGCGCGCACAAGACGCTCACCGAAGCGTATCCCGACCGCTTTCTGCTCGGCATCGGCGTGAGCCACGCACCGCTGGTCGCCATGCGCGGGCACGACTACCAGAAGCCGTACAGCGCCATGCGCCGCTACCTCGACGCGATGGAGTCCGCTCCCTTCATGGCGGTGCCGCCGAGCACCACGCCGCAGATAGTGATCGGCGCGCTGGCGCCGAAGATGCTCAAGCTCGCCGCGGAGCGCACCGCCGGTGCGCACCCGTACTTCGTTCCGCCCGAGCACACGGCACACGCGCGACAGATCATGGGCAAGGGACCGCTGCTCGCACCTGAGCAGGCGGTGGTGTTGGAGACCGACGCCGCGAAGGCGCGCGAGGTCGCCCGCGCCCACATGGCGACGTACCTGGCGCTGCCGAACTATGTGAACAACCTGAAGCGCCTCGGCTTCACCGACGCCGACATCGCGGGCGGCGGCAGCAATCGTCTGGTCGACGCCATCGTCGCCTGGGGCGATGTCGACGCCGTCGTCAGGCGCGTCCGCGCCCACCACGACGCCGGCGCCGACCACGTCGGCGTTCAGGTCCTCGATCCCGACCCGCGCACGCTTCCGCTCCGCCAATGGCGCGCGCTCGCCCCGGCGCTGTTGACGTAGGGATGCGGGAGACGTGGGCGCGCTGGTACACGGACAAAACACCGATGAACACGGATGTGGCGGAGCGGCCGCCGGGTTTCGCTCTTTTTGCGCTCGGCTTCCGGCCGTTTTTTCTCGGCGCCGGCGCCGCTGCGCTGGCCCTCGTCGGGCTGTGGGTGGTCACTTACGTCGGCGAGGTCTCGATTCAGACGTACTACGACCCGCTGAACTGGCATGCGCACGAAATGGTCTTCGGGTACGCGACCGCGGTGATTGCCGGGTTCCTGCTCACCGCGGTGCGCAACTGGACGAACATTCCAACGCTCCGCGCGCAACCACTCGCAGCCCTGGCGGCGCTGTGGCTCGCGGCCCGGATACTGGCATTCGTGCCCGTCCGATCCCGGTGGCTCATCGCCGCGGTGGACGTGACGTTCCTCCCCGCCCTCGCGCTGTCGCTTGCCGGTCCGCTCTTGCGCAGCGGGCAAATACACAACTGGGTCTTCCCCGTCATCTTGGGCGTCATGGCCGCAGGCAACGTCCTCGTTCACCTGCAGGTGCTCGGGTTCACTCAGGACACGGCCTATACCGGGACATACCTGGCGGTGGACCTGATCGTCCTGGTCATCGCCATCATCGCGGGCAGGGTGATCCCGTTCTTCACCGAGCGCGCCGTGCCCGGGGCCGTGCCGCGGCGCCGGACGGCGGTCGACCGCGTCGCCCTGGCCGCGGTGGTCGCATTCGGGGCGACGCAGCCCTTGAGACCTTCGCCCGCGCTCATCGGTGTGGTCGCACTGGTGGCCGCTGTTGCGCACGGCATGCGCCTGTGGGGTTGGTACGACCGCCGCATCTGGTCGGCGCCGCTGCTCTGGGTTCTTCACCTCGGCTACGGATGGATCGTGGCGGGCTTTGCTCTGCACGCGCTCGCGGCCATGCGCGTGCTGTCACCGCTGCTCGCCCTGCACGCTTTCACGGCCGGCGGCATCGGCGTGATGACGCTGGGCATGATGGCGCGTGTCGCGCTCGGGCACACCGGCCGGCCATTGCAGGCGCCCCCTCCGGTTGCGGCCGCCTTCGCGCTGATCAACCTCGCCGCACTGGTGCGCGTGCTCTTCCCGTTCGCTCTGCCGGACTGGTACGTCGCCGACATCGGTCTGTCGGGCGCGCTCTGGGCAGCGGCCTTTGTGCTGTTCCTGGCCGTGTACAGCCCGATTCTGATCAGGCCGCGCGTCGACGGCCGCCCGGGTTGATCCAGAGCGTCCCCCGACGGGCGGGGGTCGGTGGTGCCTGTCACCGTCGCGGTGACGGCCCTGCACTCGCCGCTACCACGAACCCCGGAACACCGACATGAAGATGACTCCGCCAGTGCCTTGGGCGGTTGGCGAAACCGATCAGAAATGGACCGCGACGGAAGAGGAACTCTGGTCCATCTCGCGCCGGGATTTTTCCGGGCAGGCTCTCGGCAAACCGTCTACAGCGGCAGCGCCGAGGTGCCGAACAGCCAGGGGTGGAGGTAGAGGAAGACGCCGTAGAGCAGGAGTGCGAGGGCGATCCGCCAGGCGCCGATCTCGCCGAGGTGGAGGGTGTTGCGGCCCGCCAGAATGGCGAGAAACGGAACATTCGAGGTTATGGCGGCGAAGCGCTCCCACTTGGCGCCGAAGGCGTGGTGCCGCTTCGCATCGATCAGCAGGGGCCCGATCAACGCGAGCAGCAGCAGCGCGCCGAAAAATACCGCCGAGGCCGTGTCGCCGTTCAACGCGAGATGGGTCGCGGCCCACACCGCCACGCCCCACAGGAATGGATGGCGGGTGACGCGCAGCACCCCCTTCGCCGGCTGATTGCGGTCGAGCAGCGACTCGCCGCCCGCCGCCGTGGGACTCGGCGTCGTCAGTCCGATCACCACGAACAGGAACGCGATCGCCATCAGAATGAGCGCTACCCAGCGGACTCCGCCGGCTGGATGCCACAGGGGGACCCCTTCCACACGGGCGTACGCGCGCGCAAGCCAGACGATCCCACCCAGCGACAGCAGCGAGAACATCGCCTGAAACGCGCGCTCTCCGATCCGACCCACGATCGCTCCGCGCAGCCGGGTGCCCGACACGAACACGTGGATGCCGAGGAAAAAAGCCGCTGCCAGAAAGAGCCACGCCATGCCGGCCTTGCCATTACCGCCGCCGGGGCCGCCCCGTCAACCGCTTGTCAGGGGTCAGGGGTCGGGTGCCAGGGGTCAGGGCTTGTAAGGAAACCGCCGTCATGGTGGCGCAGGCGTCCCTGCCTGCGCGGTCAGGCGGGCACAGAGGCGTGCCCCACCATGGCTTGACTCTCGAGAGCTGGGGCATTGCTCCAGCCCAGCGATTTCTTCACAGGCTGTCAGTTCACCGACACCCGATCCCCAGCACCGGACACCCGTTCCGACACCCGTTCACAGCGGTTCCAGGCCGGTCTTGCCGCCGAGCCGCGGCAGGTCGTCGATCACCTGCACCCAGTCGGCGCGATCATCGAAGTACACGTGCAGTTGCGGCTCGCGGTCGATCTTCCCCGTCACGTTTCCCAGCACGACGTCGATCCGTTCCGGATGATGCGTGGACTCGCAGAGCAGGGTGCTGCCGCACGTCCCACAGAAACTCCTCGTCCCATGGCTCGACGACCGATAGCGAATCAAGCGGTCCTCCCCGGCGAGGAACTTGAATTGTTCGCGCGGCACCCCGATCCAGGTCACGAAGCCGGCGCCGTGCGCGCGCCGGCACATCGTGCAGTGGCAATGCGCGCAGAACAGCGTCGGCATCGCGATTTCGAACCGCACCGCGCCGCAGAGGCAGGCGCCGGTCACTCTCTCCGATTCCATATCGGGCTCCCTCAGGCCCTCGCCCCGAGCCTGGTTGATCTGAAACCCGCTCCTACGGACTGCTGTCTTGAACGGCCACCAGCGATGGCATACCTTCTGCCGCTCGGGCGCGTTCGTCAACACGCGCGCCGCCGCAGCGAAAGGGGAAGCTCGTGCTCGAAGTGTTCTCGACCGCGGAAGCGTGGATCGCGCTCGGCACGCTCACCGCCTTGGAAATCGTGCTCGGCATCGACAACATCGTCTTCATCTCCATTCTGTCCGGCAAGCTGCCGCGCGCGCAACAGTCGCTGGCACGGCGCCTGGGCCTCACGGCCGCACTGGTGTCGCGTCTGGGGCTGCTCTTCGCCATCTCGTGGGTGATCGGCCTCACCGCACCGCTGTTCTCGATCTGGTCGCACCCTCTGTCGGGGCGCGACCTCATCCTGCTCGGCGGCGGACTGTTTCTCATCGCCAAGTCCACGATGGAGATTTACGACAAGCTCGAGGTCGCGCACCCGGCCGAGTTGGCGCGACCTGGTCGGGCGGCCTTCGGTCTCGTCATCGCCCAGATCATGCTGCTCGACATGGTCTTTTCCCTCGATTCGGTCATCACCGCCGTCGGCATGGCGCGGCACGTCATCGTCATGGTCATCGCCATGGTGCTCGCGGTGATCGTCATGCTGGTGTTCGTCGGGCCGGTGAGCGACTTCGTCGGCCGCCATCCCAGCATGAAGATCCTGGCCCTGTCTTTCCTGTTGCTCGTGGGCGTCATGCTGGTCGCCGAAGGTCTCGGCCAGCACATCGACCGCGGCTACATTTACTTCGCCATGGCGTTCTCGCTGGCCGTCGAGATGATCAACATGCGCGTGCGCAAGGCGCAGGCCGCGCCGCTGCCATTGCACCGCAGGTTCGAGAGCGAGGCGGTGCCGTGAAGGAAGGTGTTGCCCTTCGCCCCGATCGCGCAAGGTGGGGCGGGCCTGCGTGCCCGCCGGTGCAGGCACGAAGGCCTGCGCGACCGGGCCTGGACAGGCGATGGTGAATGGCAGAAACTCGGTCGCGCGGAAGAGCAATGGGCAAGGTTGTGAAGTCAGATGCGGAATGGCGCGCGGGCTTGACGCCCGAGCAATATGCGGTGTGCCGGCAGAAGGGGACCGAACGGCCCTTTTCCGGCGCGTACTACGAGTGCGAGGACGAGGGCATTTACCAGTGCGTCTGCTGTGGCAACGATCTGTTCAGCTCAGAATCCAAGTACCACTCCGGAACCGGTTGGCCGAGCTTCTGGGCGCCGATCACGCCGGATGCCGTGCGCACGGAGCTGGACGCCAGCCACGGCATGCGGCGTATCGAGGTGCTGTGCAGCGCCTGCGACGCGCATCTCGGTCACCTGTTCGACGACGGCCCGCCGCCCACCGGTCAGCGGTATTGCCTGAACTCGGTGGCGCTCAAGCTCGTGAAGAAGTGAAGTAGCCATGGGAGTTCCTGCGGGGAGGGTGGCGACGGCCAGCCCCACGCGCAGCAGCGCATCGCGGTTTGCGCGCTACGCCTGGGGGGTACTCGCATTCAACCTGCTCGTCGTGCTCTGGGGCGCCTTCGTGCGCGCGACGGGATCCGGCGCGGGATGCGGCAGTCACTGGCCGCTTTGCAACGGGGAGGTAGTGCCGCGCTCGCCCGCGGCCGCCACGTTGATCGAGTTCGCCCACCGCGTGAGCAGCGGTGCGGCCCTCGTGTTGGTCGCCGGCCTGGTCATCGGGGCGCGGCGGAGTTTTTCCCGCCGCCATCCGGTGCGCGTCGGCGCCGGCTTTTCCGGACTCTTCATGCTCACCGAAGCGCTCGTCGGCGCGGGGTTGGTACTTCTCGAGCACGTCGCCAGCGACGCCTCACCCGCACGCGGCCTTTGGGTGGCCGGCCACCTGCTGAACACGTTCGCGTTGATCGGCTGTCTCGCCCTGACGGCGTGGTGGGCGTCGGGCTATGCGGCGCCGCACTTCCCGAGCTGGGGGCTACTTCAGGTGGGCCTCGCCGGCGCGCTGATCGGCATGCTCGTCCTCGGCATGAGCGGTGCGGTGACAGCGCTCGGCGACACGCTGTTTCCCGCCGTCAGCCTCGCCGAGGCGAAGGCGCAGACCTTCTCCGAGACCGCACACATCTTCGTCCGCCTGCGCATATGGCATCCCACCCTCGCCATTGCCGTGGGACTCGGTCTCCTGTTCGTGAGCGCCCGCGTCCTCACCG
>JBBITY010000235.1:5024-5785 GCA_037440565.1 Desulfurellales bacterium | reverse complement strand
ATCTCCTCGATCGGCATGCAGCCCTCGAAGTAGACGCAGCGCTCGAACTCGCGCAGCGGCACCTTCTCCGCCGCGCACACGGCGTCCACGAAGGCATAGTACTCATCGCGGGTGAACGGGCAGTTGAGGTAATCGTCTCCACCCTTGTCGTAGCGCGAAGCCGGGAAGGCGATCGAGCGGTCGATCGAATCCGCAGTCACAATCGGGGCGATGGCGTCGTAGAAATACAGGTGCTGCCGGCCGAGCTGGCGCTGGAGGCAATCCGAGAGGGCCGGCGACGTGAGCGGACCCGTTGCCACAATGACCACACCGTCGGGGATCGCCTGCAGCTCTTCGCGCAGGAGCGCGATACACGGGTGCGCGGCCGTGACCCCCGAGGCGAAGCGTTCGCGGTCGACGGCGAGCGCAACGCCCGCCGGCACGGCCGTCGCGTCCGCCACCTGCATGATCAGCGAGCCGAGACGGCGCATCTCCTCCTTCAGCAGTCCGACCGCGGTGTCGAGCGAAGCACTGCGGAACGAGTTCGAACACACCAGCTCCGCCAGGTGGTCCGTTCGATGCGCCTCGGTCATGCGCGTCGGACGCATCTCGTACAGGCGAACGGCACATCCCGCCTGCGCCGCGGCCCACGCCGCCTCGCAGCCGGCGAGGCCACCGCCGATCACGGTGAGCATCGGCTCGCTCATACCGCTTCCGCCTCGGGCTCGGCGACGGTTTCCTTGTACCGGCAGCCCTCGCTCAAGCAGCGCCGTACGGTGCCG
>JBBITY010000235.1:2420-4988 GCA_037440565.1 Desulfurellales bacterium | reverse complement strand
ACGGTGCCCCGCACGCTGGACACGGCTCCGCCACCGGCCGATCCCAGGTCGCGAAGCGACACTGCGGATAGCGGCCGCAACTGAAGAAGGTCTTCCCCGTGCGCGAGCGCTTCTCCATGATCTGCCCTTCGCGGCAGTCGGGGCAGGCAATCCCGGTTGGCACCGGGCGCACCAGCGAGCGCACGCTCTTGCATTCCGGATAGCCGGAGCAGCCGAGAAACTTGCCGAAGCGGCCGAAACGGACCTGCATCGGCCGGCCGCACTGATCACAAACTTCGTTGGTCCGCTCCTCCTTGGCGATGGCAATGTTGCCGTCTGCATCGCGCGTGAAGTTCGCCGTGCTCTTGCACTCGGGGTATTGCGAGCAGGCGAGAAACTCGCCGCCGCGGCCCCACTTGAGCACCATTGGCGCGCCGCACTTGGGGCACGGAATGGTCGTCGGGTGGCCCTGCCGTTTCACATCGCGCATCGTGGCGGCCGCTCGATCGAGGTCGCGCGAAAACGGCTCGTAAAAGCGCCGCATCGCCTGCACCCATGGCTGCCGGCCCTCTTCGATTTCGTCCAGCATGGTTTCCATCCCGGCCGTGAACTCCACGTTGAGCACGTCCGGAAACGCCTCCACCAGCAAGTCGGTGACTAGCATCCCCAGCTCCGTCGGCCGCAGCCGGCGCTGGCGATCTTCCAGCACGTACTCCTTCGACAAGATGGTCGACATGATCGTGGCGTAGGTCGAGGGCCGGCCGATGCCCTTCTCTTCCAGCTCTTTAATCAACGTCGCCTGGCTGAAGCGCGGGGGTGGTTGGGTGAAGTGCTGTTCCGAGCTCAGCTCGAGGAGATGCAGCGTCTCCCCTTCCCGCAACGGCGGCAGGCTCAGCTCGCGATCGCCCCCGTCCTCGTCGCTCGGGTCTTCGTCGATCCCCTCCGTGTACACGCGGATGAAACCGTCGAACTTCATGACCTGGCCGGTGGCGCGAAACACGGTGTCCGCGGCGGCAATGTCCACGACAGTCTGGTCGAAAACCGCGGGCGTCATCTGGCTGGCCACGAAGCGGTTCCAGATCAACGTGTACAGCGCCAGCTCTTCCTTGCTCAAGAAGGCTGCAACCGCCTCGGGGGGATGATCGAGGGCCGTCGGCCGGATCGCCTCGTGAGCGTCCTGCGCCCCTTTCTTGGTGCGATACATCACCGGCGCCTCGGGCAGATACGAGCCGCCAAAGCGCTCGCCGATGTAGCGGCGCACCTGGTCGAGCGCCTCCGGCGCGACGCGGGTCGAGTCGGTGCGCATGTACGTGATCAGGCCGACCGGTCCTTCAGCCCCCAGCTCGACGCCTTCGTAGAGGCGCTGCGCGATGCGCATTGTCCGGTTCGGTGGGTAGCCGAGCTTCCGCGCCGCCTCTTGCTGCAAGCGCGAGGTGATGAACGGCGGCGTGGGAAAGCGGCGGCGTTCCTTGCGCTCGACTTTGGCCACGGTCCATTCAGCCCCCTGCAGCCGCCGCACGAGGGCGTCGGCCGCGTCGGCGTCGGCGAGGCGGAACTTCTCCGGATCGAGGCGCTGATCGCCGATGCGAAGCAGCCGCGCCGCAAACGGCGGCGGCGCGCTGCCTTCAAGCTTGGCCGTCAGGGACCAGTACTCGGTCGGTTGAAAGGCCTGGATCTCGCGCTCGCGCTCGCACACGATTCGAACGGCGACGGATTGGACCCGACCGGCCGAGAGGCCGCGGCGGACCTTCTGCCAGAGGAGGGGGCTGATCTGGTAGCCGACTAGGCGGTCGAGGATGCGCCGCGTTTGCTGCGCTTCGAAGAGGCTGCGGTCGAGCGGGCGCGGGTGCTTGAGCGCTTCTTGCACAGCGCGCTTGGTGATCTCGTTGAACAGGACGCGCCGGATCTTGCTGCGGGTGCCGTCGAGCTTGTCGGCAATGTGCCAGGCGATGGCTTCCCCTTCCCGATCGGGATCTGGAGCCAGATAAATGTGCTCCTTACCCTTAGCCGCCTGACGCAGTTCGGCGATGATCTTCCCCTTGCCGCGGATGACCTGGTACTCGGGCCGGAAGTCGCGTTCGATGTCGACGCCGAGTTTGCTCTTCGGCAGATCGACGATGTGGCCCACCGACGCCTTCACCTGGTAGTCGCGGCCCAGATACTTGGTGAGCGTCCGCGCCTTGGCGGGCGACTCGACGATGACGAGGTTTCTGGCCATAGCGTTATCGATCCGGCGCCGGCCGGCGAACGGGGGCGACCCGGCGCGCGAAACACTTTCCCGGTAGTTGTTGGACGAGCCCCTGCAATTCGAGCGCGAGGAGCGCTTCGAGCACCTTGGCCGCGGGCAGCGCACTGCGCGCAATCAGTTGATCGATGTGCTGCGCCGTATCTTCCAGACAGGCGAACACCTGTGCTGCGAGGCCGTCCGGCGGCGGCATCGGCCGCGGCGGCGGCGCCGACCGGTGCGGGGCAACTTCCCGCAGAACGTCCGCCGCGCACTCCACCAGTGCCGCGCCCTGCCGAATCAACTGATGTGGGCCGCGGCTGCGCGCGCCGTCAGCACCGCGAGCAGCTCCCTCGCCGGTCGGT
>JBBITY010000235.1:0-2410 GCA_037440565.1 Desulfurellales bacterium | reverse complement strand
CGCCCCTGTTCGGCGGCGTACTCGGCGGTGATGAGCGAACCGCTCTTTTCGGTCGCCTCCACAACCACGGTGCCGAGCGACAACCCGCTGATAATGCGGTTCCGGCCGGGAAAGTTCTCTGCATCCGGTTCCGTGCCGGGCGGGAATTCCGACACGACCGCGCCGTTTTCTGCGATATGCATTTGCAGCCGATGATGCTCACTCGGGTAGACCACGTCAATCCCACAGCCCAGAACGGCGATCGTACGCCCGCCGGCGCGCAGCGCGCTCGCGTGCGCCTGGGCGTCGATGCCGCGGGCCAAGCCGCTCACGATCGTCACGCCCTCGCGCGCCAGTCCTTCGCTGATGGCACACGTCATCTGGCAGCCATACGGACTGGGCGCGCGCGTGCCCACGATCGCGACCGACAACGCATCCGCAGCGGTGAGCTCGCCCAAGACAAAGAGGAAAAGCGGCGCGTCGTAGATGTGCCGCAGGTTGGCCGGATAGCTGGCGTCCGCCCAGGTGACCAGCCGTCCGCCGACGGCATCGAGGCGGGCGAGCTGCCGCTGCACCTCGCTCCACTCGTCGAAGGCGTGGACCGCGTGAGCCACATCCTGGCGCACCCCCGCGCAGATCAAGGCGTCCGGGCGCGCGGCCAGCACCGCCTCCGGCGTGCCGAAAGCCCGTATGAGGTTGAGGCCGAGCACGTTTCTCACCCCGCGCACCATCTTCAGTGCCAACCACGCCGCCCACTCTGAATTCGGCATCGTCATGTAGCGAGACTATATTATGAATGACAATATGTGCAACTCACTATGTGACAGCAGTAGCTCACTTATAGTATTCCACCGAGACATCGTCATGAGCTTGCTTGCGCGGATGGACTCACATAGACTCTGCCGTGATGCTCGCCACGGTCTTGTCGAGCGCACTGCAAGGCATCGACGGCCTCCTCGTCGAAGTCGAGGTGGATCTTGCACCTGGCCTGCCGCAGCTCGCGGTGGTCGGGTTGCCGGAAGGCGCGGTGAAGGAAAGCAAGGATCGCGTGCGCTCGGCGCTCAAGAACTCGGGCTACGACTTTCCCAACCGCAAGATCACGATCAACCTCGCGCCGGCTGACGTGAAGAAGGAAGGCTCGGCGTTCGATCTGCCCATCGCCCTCGGCATCCTCGCCGCCACCGGCAAGTTGCCGTTGGAACGCCTGCGGGAGTTCGCGATCCTCGGCGAGCTGTCGCTCGACGGGCGGGTGAAACCGGTGCGCGGGGCACTGCCAATCGCGGCGGCCGCGCAGGAGAAGGGCTTGCGCGGCCTCCTCCTCCCACCCGAGAACGCGGCGGAGGCGGCGGTCATTCAAGGCGTCGACGTAGCGCCGGTGGCCACGCTGGCCGATGCGTTCGAGTTCCTCCGCGGCGAGCGCATAATCCCGCCGACCCGTGTCGACCTGGCGAAAGTCTTCGCTGCCAACGCGCGCTACGACGTCGACTTCAGCGACGTGAAGGGGCAGGAGCACGTCAAGCGCGCCGTGGAGGTGGCGGCGGCGGGCGGACACAACATCATCATGGTCGGCCCACCCGGCTCCGGAAAGACGATGCTGGCGAAGCGGCTTGCCACCGTGCTGCCGCCGCTGACCTTGGAGGAGGCGATCGAGACGACCCGCGTGCACAGCGTCATGGGTTTGATGGACGGCCGCTCGCTGGTCGCCGTGCGCCCGTTCCGTGCGCCGCACCACACGATCAGCGATGCCGGGCTCATCGGCGGCGGCACGGTGCCGAAGCCCGGCGAGGTGTCGCTGGCGCATCACGGCGTCCTCTTCCTCGACGAGCTGCCGGAGTTTCGCAAGAACGTGCTCGAGGTTCTGCGCCAGCCGCTGGAGGAAATGCGCATCACCATCTCCCGCGTCGTCGGCTCGATCACGTATCCCGCAAACATCATGCTCGTTGCGGCGATGAACCCGTGCCCGTGCGGCTTTCTCGGCGATCCGCAGAAGGAGTGCACGTGCACGGTGCCGCAGATCCAGCGCTACCGGGCGCGGGTGTCGGGACCGCTGCTCGACCGCATCGACATCCAGGTCGAGGTGCCGGCGGTGCGCTACCGCGACCTCGCCGACCGCGCCGCCGGCGAGTCCTCGGCCACCATCCGCGAGCGCGTCGCCCGCGCCCGCCAGGTCCAGCTCGCCCGCTTCGCCGGCCGGCCCATCTTCTGCAACGCGCAGATGAGCCCGCGCGATCTGCGCCGCCACTGTGTGCCCGACGCTGCGGCGGAGCAGCTCCTCGAGCAGGCCATGGCCAAGCTCGCGCTCAGCGCCCGCGCCTACACCCGCATCTTGAAGGTCGCGCGCACCATCGCCGACCTCGACGCCGCCCCCGCCATCGGCGCCGCCCACATCGCCGAGGCCATCCAGTACCGCAGCCTCGACCGCGCCTTCCAC
>JBBITY010000234.1:0-5853 GCA_037440565.1 Desulfurellales bacterium | reverse complement strand
GGGTCGCGCTCTACTGGGAGGACGAGGCGGGGCATAATGCGCGCTACACCTTCTGGGACTTCAGCCGCGCGAGCCACCGCTTTGCCAACGCCGTGCGCGGGCTCGGCGTCGGCCGCGGCGAGCCGGTGATGATCATGTTGCCGCGGATTCCCGAGTGGCAGGTCGCCGTCCTGGGGACGCTGCGGGCCGGCGCACTGGTGATCCCGTGTACGGCGAGCTTGCGGCCGAAGGACATCGCCTATCGCGCCCAGCACAGCCGCGCGCGGGCGATCATCACGACCCCGGAGCAGGTGGACGCGGTGGAGTCGGTGCGGCCGGACTGCCCTGACCTTTGCGTCCGCATCTGTGCGCGGGGGACCGCCGCTGGCTGGCACGCCCTCGACGACCTGCTCAGCGCCGCGGCGCCGGAGGCCGTGGCGGCGGCAACGCGCAGCGACGAGGCGGCCATCGTCTTCTACACGTCGGGCACGACGAAAGACCCCAAAGCCGTGGTACACACGCACGGCTACACCTTCGCGCATCGCTACACCGGCGAGTACTGGCTCGATCTGCGGCGCGAGGATTTGCACTGGACCACCTCGGACACCGGATGGGCGAAGGCGGCCTACGGGGTGCTGTTCGGGCCGTGGTCGTGCGGGACGCCGGTGTTCATGTATCAGGGACGATTCGAGCCGCAGAAGGAAATGCAACTGCTCGAACGCTACGAGGTCAGTGTGTTCTGCGCGCCGCCCACCGAGTACCGGATGCTGGTGAAGGAGGGCCTGTCGCGCTATCGCGTGCCGCGGCTGCGCCACTGTACCGGTGCCGGCGAGCCGCTGAATCCCGAGGTCATTCACGCGTGGCGGGACGCCTTCGGCCTCACCATTCACGACGGATACGGACAGACCGAGACCACGGTCCTCGTTGCCAACCTGCCGGGTATGGCGATCAAGCCGGGCTCGATGGGCCGGCCGTTTCCCGGCCACGACGTGCGCGTCATCGGCGAAGACGGCGCCGAGCTGCCGCCGGGCGAGGTTGGCGACGTCGCGCTGCGTGGCCGGCCGCCCTCGCTGTTCCGCGAGTACTGGAAGAACCCGGATGAGACACAGGCCTGCTGGCGGGGCGAGTGGTACATCACGGGTGACCGCGCCTCTCGCGACGAGGACGGTTACCTGTGGTTCGTCGGCCGCGCCGACGACGTGATCATCAGCGCGGGCTATCGCATCGGGCCGTTCGAGGTGGAAAGCGCGCTTATCGAGCATCCGGCGGTGATGGAATCCGCGGTGGTAGCGAAGCCGCATGCCGAGCGTGGCGCCATCGTCAAGGCTTTCGTCCACTTGCGCCCGGGCGTGACCGGTTCCCCCGAGCTGATCCGGGAGTTGCAGGAACACGTCAAGCGGGTGACCGCGCCGTACAAGTATCCGCGCGAGATCGAGTTCGTCGACGAGCTGCCCAAGACGATCAGCGGCAAGATTCGCCGCGTCGAGCTGCGCCAGCGCGAAGCAGAGCGGGCGCGCCGCTCGGGCCACGAATCGAAGGCCCCGTCGCCTTGATGGGAAAAAGGACGGTCCGCACAGCTACGCCTGCTCCCCCGCTCGTGGGGTTGCAAGACACCCCGGGCGGAGCGACGCTCCGCCGCGCGAGAACACGGCGCGCTCGCAGGCGCGCCAACCTTTGAGGGCGGGAGCAGTGCTCCCGCCCCAGGCAGCTCCAAAAGGGGATAAGTCCCATTTTCAAAATGGGACTTATCCCCTTTTGGGCGGGTTCGCGGTTACTGGCAGATGATCGTGTTCTCGGTGGCCGTGTCGTTGCCCAACAGCAGGTTCAGCGACGGGAACGCGCCCACGAGCTTCGCACCGCTCATGCTGCCGCTGGGCAGGTTGGCGCAATCGAATGGATTGCCGGTCAGCACGGCGCTATTCAACGGGCCGGCGCCGGTTCCATCTCCATCGTTGTCGTCTGCGTCCTCCACGCTGGCACTCGCTTGGCCGGTGGTCAGCGGAATCGTCGAAGCCGTGCTCGGGATTGACGGATTGTCGTCGGCCGTGCAGGGGATTCCATCCGGCCCCTTCTCCGTGGGGGTGTTCAGCACGAGCTGAATCCGCGTCGTCGAGAGGACGAACGCGTCACCCGAGGCCGCGGCGGACGTACCGATCGTCAAACACGCGCCGCCGTTGGTGATCGCGGGGTTCTCGATGTCCACTGCGTCGGGCTGACAGATCTGGTTGGGACTCCCTGTCTCGCACTCGTCCGTCCCGGCCTCCACCGTGTGATCTTGGCACGTCGTGGTACCGACTTTGGGATTGCTGCCGCCGCACACGATGTATCCCTGGGCACGATAGCCGGTGACGCACGCGAAGACCGCGCCCCCCAACAGCGAGACGGTGTTGTACCCTTTGGACGGTCCGCCGGCGACCAGATACTCGTTTGTCGGAGTCAGTCCCGGGACTTTGCAGACCTGCAGATTGACGACTCCCGTGGTGGAGTAGGTGGTCAGGACGCCAGCGACGACGTTCACCCGTCCGCCGGACCCCGGGCCGAGCACGCAGGAGTGAATGTGGCACGGGGGAGTGGTCGCGATAGAGCAACGCGAGCACCCCGCGGCCTCCAGCTCGTCCATGATGTTGGCGAAATCCGAATTCGCCTTCTCGGCCTGTTCGTAGGCGCCCTGCAGCGCGGCGACGAGGGTCCAGAACTGCCACTTGTCCCCGAATTGCATCTCCGGCAAGTGCCCGAGCGACTGCAAGTCCGCATCCGTACACTTCCCACCGGGGACGAGGCCGTCGAGCTTCACCTTGGCCTTTGCGATCGCCGAGTCGGCGCTGCCGATGTCCGTCACCTTGCCGAGCGCCTCATTGCACTTGGACGCCGCATCGCTCAGTGGATCGCCCTTGGCCACGGCCTTCTGGTAGCCGTCCGCGCATTTGTTGAACGTCTTCAGAACCTTCGCTTCGAGCTTCTGCGCCTCCTTGCTGATGCCTTTCTGGCATCCCGCCAGGTCTGCGGAGACGGAGCGCGGCACGGCGATCAACCCCCCAAGGGCGGCCGTCAACAACATCCAACGCATGCTGTTCATAGTACCCCCCTTCCAAAAGGCTGGTGCGCAAAGCGCAGTCGAATCACCGCCTTTTGTAATCCGTGCCGCTCTTTTCTGTCAAATAATTTTTTCGGCGGCGGGAGCGCTGCTCGGCCCCGGCGATCGGGGTGCCCGGCTGGTGCCCGCACCGCTCTCGGGGGGTGAAGCATTGCCCCCATCGGTCGGGGTGCCGCCCCCGCGCTTGTGCCCCGACCTCTCAGAGCTCGTGAAGAAATCCCGGCGAAACAGGCCGTCACACCGGCGCAAGGGCGGGAGCAGTGCTCCCGCCCTCAAGACTCAAGCGGCCGATGACGCGCGCCAAAACCTTCGCGCCCGGCAAAGGAAATCCGGAACTCGTCGCTCAGTTGAACAACCGCTCCCAGAGCGACACCTGTTTCTCCACCGCGTCGGCGGTCACTGCGGGGACGCGGCCGACGACCGCGTCGCCGTCTCTCACCACCACCTCGCCAACGGGGGCACTGGCTTGCAAAGGCGCGTGCACGTCTTTCGGCACTTCCACCGCGATGGAGAAGTTGCGCTTCTCGCCGCGCTTGGTGAGCACCGTGACCGTCCCCCCGGCAACGACCCGCACGAAGCGGGGCTTCCCGCCGCGCACCAGGAGGTTGTTGGTCACTGTATCGCCTTCGTTCAGGGCAACCACCTGCTCGTACTTCGCGAATCCCTGGTTGAGCAATGCCGCCGCGCGGCCAAAGCAGTCGCGCTTTTCGGGAGCGCCGAGCACCACCGCGATGAGGCGAAAACCCTTTTTCACACCGGTCGCCGTAACGCTGAAGCCGGCTTCCCGATAGTAGCCGGTCTTGAGCCCGTCCACCCAGTTGGTCTCGCGCACCAAGCGGTTGGTGTTCGTCAGCGTCATCGCCCCCTGGCGGAAGGGCACCTCTTTGGTGCCCGCCCATCGCATGATCTCGGGGAACTTGACCAACTCGCGCGCCAGCACCGCGAGGTCGTAGGCGCTAGTGAGATCAGGTTCTTCACCCTTGTCGGGCGGCAGTCCGTGCACACTGTGGTAGACGGTGTCGTTCATCCCCAAGGCCTTGGCGCGCTCGTTCATGAGATCGACGAACGCCTCTGCCGACCCGGCCACGGCTTCGGCCACCGCCACGGCGGCGTCGTTGGCCGAGTGGATGACGATCGCCTGCATCATCTCCTCGAGCGAGAAGACCTCGCCTTCCTTCAAGTACACCTGCGAACCGCCCATGCGACTGGCCCACGCCGAGGTGGGGATGGGATCATGCCAACGCATTTCCCCGTCGCGCACGCGCTCGGCCACGAGGAGCATGAGCATCATCTTCGTCATCGACGCCGGCGGCGACTGGCGGTGCGCGTTTTCTTCGAAGAGTACCTGCCCGGACGCCGCGTCGACCAGAATGGCCCCCCGGTACGGCTCCGCCGGTGCGCCCGCAGCGCCGCGCGCCGCCATTTGCCGGGCCTCCGCTGTCGAGGCGGACAAGACCAGTAGGGTGCCGACCAACCACCGCCGAGGACGCATCATGCAACCGACCCTCCGGAGCCTCCTTATATAGCAGACGCAACGGGCGCCGAAACGCCACGACAATGGAGATGGGCGAAGGCGCGGAAAAGTTGCGCGCTGCGGCGCGATGCCAACGATCGCTCAATGCGGCCGCACGCGGCGCTTGCGCCGTGCCAGCAACCCGTCGCCGGAGATTTCCTTCCACGCGCAATATCGCTCGACTCCCGCCTGGCCCAACTCAAACGCCAACTCAAAGATCAAGGCATCGTCGCTCAGGCCGACCCGCGGCAGCCAATCGGGAACCGCGTCCACCGGGCGGAGAAAGTACAACACCGCCGCCGCGAGGAGGGCCACGGTGTGGTACGGGATCTGTGGGCACCGGCGCGCGGCGTGGTCGCCGAGCATGCGCAAGGCAATATCGAGCTGGCGCTGGAGGCGCGGCGGCGCCTGCGCATGGGCGGCGAGCTTCCGCCGTGCACTGGCGGCCTGCCCGAGCAGGGATTCGACGTCGCCCGGCGCAATCAATGCCGCTCTGTCGAGCAAGTAACTCCGGAAATCGCCGCGGCGCAGCAGCGGTTTTGAACGGCGGCGCTTCGCTTGAGGTGCAGACGGCGGCATACGGAACCAACCGAACTACGAACGCCATGACGAGTCAAGCTTCGCCGCCCGCACAGCGCCGGTGCCCTGGCATCGGAGCTACCCCGCAGCGGCGCACCCCCCATCTTCGGGGGCCTGCAGGAACCACATGTAATACCACTCGGCGTCACCGTCGGTCTGTGCCGTGCGCTGCAAGCGGAATTCGTTCGTCCCGGCCACCAGCAGATGCGCCGGAATTTCCACCCAGGTCTCATCCCATCGCTCCTCGCCCCCCGTGGCGACCAATTGCTGGGGGACCAGGCGGCCGTTGACCTCGATGTCGTACACCGCCTCGCCGACGCGATCGAAACGAGCGACCATCACCAGATCGCGAAAGGGCGAGACATGGTCGATCTGCCAGACCGCGCCGCCGTAAATGCGCCTGCCGTTGTCCTCGAGTGCCACGTTCTCCAACGGGGCGACGTAGCGCAGCAGCTTGGTGTGATAGCTATGGTAGTGGGCAGGATCCGACGGCTGCAATTCCTGGAAATGGTGCGCCGTCTCGGACGCCTCGGTTTCCCAGTCCAGCGCGTCCACCGTGACGAGGCACGCAAACAGTGACCGGACACCGTGGAACTGGTTCTTGTCCGCGATCGGCAGCGCCCCGAAAAACACCAGCCGATCGTCGCGCCGCAGCGCCTCGCGGTCGACCAGTAGCGGCTTGAGAATG
>JBBITY010000233.1:0-5877 GCA_037440565.1 Desulfurellales bacterium | reverse complement strand
CGCCAGGCGGCGAAGATTGATGAGAAGCGGGCGCGCCATCGCCTGCAGAAGTTTCTCCTGCGCCACGGGCAGCGCCCTGCGGCTGGCATCACAGCCTGGAGCGCCGCGCATCGGGCGTGGCTGCACGCACTCAAGCTCGAACCGGCGACCCTCGACGTCGTGCTCCGTGAGTATCCGCACGAACTGTGACACCACGAGCAGCGCGTCGAGCGCTTGGAGACCGCCATCGACCAGGCGATCGATGAGGTCCCGGAGAGGATCCGCACCGTGGTCGCCGCCTTGCAAGGCCTGCGGGGCCCAGGTCAGGAGAATCCTCGCGGCTGCTATGCGACAGGGCTTCCATGCCCGAGACCCGCGTCCTTAGTCCGAGGTAGCTCCGCGACGAACAGTGATCGTGTAGGTAAGTACGCCTCGCGCGTACTTGTGACCCTCGAATATCAGACTGATCAACCGTCGGAGATGCGCGTCTCGATCCGTGCCTGGTCCCTGCCTCACCGAAAAACGACAGGAGAGCTTCGCTGATCTACTCTGCCGAGATTGACAGGTCGTTCCATATCAGCAGCCCGTTGAACAACCGCGCATTTTTCGACACGCGGCTTGCGGCGCTCCTCGACCTGAGCGGTTTTTCCCTTCTGCCCCAACATGTTCCCGTCCGCCCTAAGGAGCCTTGGGCCGGCGTCTCGAAGAAGCGGCGTCTCGAAGGGCGGTACACTTTTTCGATGGGCTGTTAGTAGGCCGTGCGCAAGAAAGGCCCCACGCCCTCGTCTCTGGCAACGGCTCACTTTGGAACGCAGACGGCGCCGAACCGGTTCCGTGGCACACTGAACCCCGGGGAGCCATTGGGCTTTCCCAAGGAGACCTGCGCAAGCGGCATGTGGATTGCAATCCCGAACCGTAGCGATGTCTCTTCCGGAAGGTGACAGCATCCAGGCAGCGTTGCGTGCAGAAACCAAAGGACCGCTGGTCGAACGGGTTCGGATGCTCCTGGCGTTTGCGGCGGTGGCCATCGCACTGAGCATCGTTTCCGATCTCCGTCTGGATCCGGAGCTGTTTGAGCGGGTCTTCGTCATTAAGTGTGTCGCCGTGACGTTCTGCGCGGCTGCCGCCACCTTTCTTCGGCGGATCCGGGCCTGGCCGTGGAACCGCACCGTGGCCGCCTGCGCGATGCTCGTCGGCGTCGTGTGTGTGGAGAACGCCGTGGAAGGCGTCTTTCGACGAGATCTCTTCATGGCCGCCTACATCCTCACCGTCATCGCGAATGGGACGCCGTTGTTCTTTCTCTGGGGCGTGGGCCCCCAGGCTGCGACGGTGGCGATTGCGGGGGTGAGCTATGTGGGGGCAGTGTGGCTGCAGCCCAGCGCCGGGCCGACGCCGACCTTCGTGGTTGCCGTCCTCGCTGCCTTCGCGGCTTCGGTTTTCGTGGCGTACACGTACGACCGTCAACGGCGAAGGCGCAAGCGAGTCGAGTTGCTGCAGGCCGGGCACCGACGCGTCCTCGAGCTGGTGGCGAGCAACGCACCGCTCACGGGAGTGCTGGAGGAGATTGTGCGCACCCTGGAGGAGCAGGAACCAGGGATGGTGTGCTCGATCCTGTTGATGGACGACAGCACCAAACACCTGCGCCACGGGGCCGCGCTGCGGTTACCGGACGAGTACAATCGGGCCGTGGACGGCATCGCGGTCGGGCTCAACGTCGGCTCCTGCGGCACGGCGGCCTATCTCGGAGAGCGCGTGATCGCCGCGGACATCGCGACTGATCCGCGCTGGAAGGAGTACCGAGCGCTGGCTCTCGGCTACGGTCTGCGCGCCTGCTGGTCCGAACCGATCCTCTCGGCCAGCGGCGGCGTGGTCGGCACCTTCGCCATCTATTACCGCGAGCCGCGCGCCCCCACGGCCACAGAGCTGGAACTCCTCGACAGCGCCGCCCACCTCGCCGGCATTGCCATCGAGCGTCAACAACATCAGCAACAGCTCCAGCGGTACTTGCAGGCCCTCGACACCGCGCGCACACAGGCCGAGCGCCAAGCCGTGGAGATTGCCCAGGCGCGCGATCAGGCGCTGGCCTCGGCCCGAGCGAAGTCGGAGTTTCTGGCGAACATGAGCCACGAGATACGCACGCCGATGAACGGCATCATCGGCATGACGGAGTTGCTCTTGGATACGAACCTGACGCCGGAGCAACGCGATTTCACCCTGACGATCCGCAACTGTGGCGAAGCCCTGCTGACGGTCATCAACGATGTTCTCGACTTCTCGAAGATCGAGGCAGGCAAACTGACCATCGAGCGCGTCGACATCAACCTGCGCACCATCATCGAAGAGGTAACGGACCTGCTGGCGCCGCGCGCCCAGCAGAAGGGGCTCGAAATCTCCTGTATCGTCCCACCCGACTTCCCGGAATGCGTGAAAGGCGACCCCGGGCGGCTGCGGCAGGTGCTCACCAACCTACTGGGCAACGCGGTCAAGTTCACCGACCACGGAGAGGTGGCGATCGAAGCGCGCGTTCTGCACGAGACGCCGAGCCACGCCCACGTGCGGCTCGCGGTACGTGACACGGGCATTGGCATCGCCCCGGAGCGCCACGGTGCCATCTTCGACAGCTTCACGCAGGCGGACGGCAGCATGACACGCCGTTACGGGGGCACGGGCCTCGGCCTCACCATCTGCCGTCAACTCATCGAGCTGATGGGCGGGCACATTGGGCTGGAGAGCGAGCCCGGCAAGGGCAGCACGTTCTGGATCGAGCTGATGCTCGAAAAGCAGGCGGCGGCTCGGGAGCCGCGACCGGTGCCGGTCAGCTTGTGCGGCCTGCGCGTGCTGGCCGTGGATGACAATCCCACCAATCGCCTCATTCTGCGCGAGCAACTGCGCGCGTGGGGCTGCCGGCCCGCCGAAGCGGTGAGCGGTGCGCAGGCGCTGGCCCTGCTGCGTTCGGCGGCCGACTCGGACCCATTCGGCCTGGTGCTGATCGACATGATGATGCCCGACATGGACGGCGCGGAGACAGCACGCCTGGTCAAGGCTGATCCGCGTCTGGCCAGGATCCCGCTCATTCTTCTCTCCTCGATTGGCGGGCTCTGCGGCGGCGCCGAGAACGCAAAAGCAAACGGGTTCGCGGCGATTCTCACCAAGCCAGTCCGCCAGTCCACGCTGTTCAACACCGTCACCGAAGTCCTGGGCCAACGCGACGACGGCGAGATGCCCAGCATGCGGCCCGCGGCGAATCCGCCCCCCCTGCTGGATCCCCCACTCCACATCCTCGTTGCGGAGGACAACCCGGTAAACCAGCGCCTGGCGTTGCGGATGTTGGAAGGGCTCGGCTGTCAGGTGGACACCGTCGACAACGGCCGCCAGGCGGTGGAGGCCGTGGCGCGCACCGCCTACGACCTGGTGCTCATGGACGTGCAGATGCCGGACATGGACGGCTTAGAGGCCACGGCCGCGATTCGCGCCCGCGAAGGAGCTGTTAGCCATCAGCCCGGTCTTCCCTCGATCGAAAATCGAAAATCCGCAATCGGAGATCGGCATGTCCCGATCATCGCCATGACTGCGCACGCCTTGCAGGGCGACCGCGAACGCTGCTTGTCGGCTGGGATGGACGACTACCTTGGCAAGCCGGTGAAGCGGGAAGAACTCGTGCAGAAGATCCGCTACTGGCACCAGCAGATCTGCGCCGTGCGCGCTGCGGACTTTCAACCCACTCACGCCGTTCCCCCTCCGTACACCGGCGAATACATTGAGCTACCCCCATCCCGCCATTCTTACTCCGGCCCGCGGCGCTCGCCCAGCCGGCAGCGCTCTTCATAGGTGCGGCGAACCAGTTCTGCGTCCCGGACAAAGCGTTCGAGCTCATCGAGCAACATGGCCTGTGGGCCGTCGCACAGTGCTTCCTCCGGTTTGGGATGGAAGTCGACCAGCACCATATTGGCGCCGGCGATGATCCCCTGCGCCGTCGCGTGCTCGATATCCAAGATGCCGTCGGGCGCCACTGACCGTTTGCCGACTGAGTGCGATGGGTCGATGCACACCGGCAGGCGGGTCAGGCGCTTGACAACTGGGACGTGGCCGAAATCGACCAGGTTGCGGTGCGGTTCGCCGAGATTGGTCTTCACCCCCCGCAGGGCAAAGACGATGCGGTGGTTGCCGCTCGCCGCCAGGTACTCGCACGCATTGAGCGACTCATCCAACGTGATCCCCATGCCGCGCTTGAACAGGACGGGGAAGTCTTGCTGCTGGCCGACGGTCTTGAGCAGCTCGAAGTTCTGCGCGTTGCGCGTGCCGATCTGCAGCATCACGCCGGTGGGATTTCCGGCCGCGGCCAGCGCGTCGCGAATCTCTTGCACCTGCGCGTCGTGGGTGACCTCCATGGCGATGACCTTGATCCCGTACTTGCCCGCCAGCTCGAACACGTACGGCAGGCAGGCCTTGCCGTGACCCTGGAAGTCGTACGGGCTGGTGCGCGGTTTGTATGCCCCCGCGCGTGTCGCATTCAGGCCGACGTTCTTGAGCGCCCGAAACATCGCTTCCACGTTCTCGCGCGTGTCGACGGCGCACAGGCCGGCAAAGATGTGAAACGTGTCCTGGCTGAAGTGCAGCCCGTTGTACTCGAAGCCCACCGCCTCCGCCTGCCCTTCGTGCCGCCCGATGGTGCGATAGCGCTCGCGGATGCGGATGACCTTCTCCACCGCCTGGAACTCTTCGAAGGGCTCCTGCGGGACGGTGGTGGTCGGACCGAGCAGATAGATCTCGGTGAGCACCCGGGTGGCGCCTTGAATCTTGCGCACCTCGGCGCGGACATCCGGATAGCGCTCGGCCATCCGGATCACCTCCTCGACCTCTGGTGACTCGGGCAAGATGTCGGACTTCATGACGATGATCATGGCTTCTCCCGTGTGAGCCGGGTTTTGCGGTATTCATATAGCCGTCCGGATGCGATCGCCAAGCGGGGCGGTGGCCGCGTAAGAGAACCCCTCGGGGAGACACGCAGGCATCCGGAAAGGGTCAAGGCGCCCGCCATCGCTTGCGATCGTATTTCCGACCCTGGGAGAATATTGCTGAGCCTGGGACACTGCGTGAATTCGGCGGCTTCGATCCCCGGCGCGCCACCAGCATGAACGACAGTGGCGGGGAAGTTGCAGGCTGGAAAGCTGGGGCAGCAGCGGGGGAAGTGTAAAGTGAACAGGGGGTGCGCGATGGTCCGGTATCACTTCGATTGCAACGGGAGCTACCGGGGGTACATCGACGATGAGGGGCGCTACTTCGACCGCGAGGGAACCTACCGGGGCTATATCTCCACCTCTGTCGATGGGCCTGCGAGCTTCTTCGACGCGGAGGGAAACCGCCGCGGTTTCATCAACCGGGTCGGAAGCTTTTACGACGAGCGGTCCCATTGCTTGGGCTACCTCCGCTGACGAATGGTCCGCTTCTTCCGCCCAGTCATCGATGTGCCCCTGAGCTACTAGTTCCGGATTTCTCGCGTCGCGCGAAGCTTTCCGCGCGCGGCATTCCCGCCAAGCGGGCATGATGAGCGGGCATCGCCAGGGTCGCGGGCGCCAGCCCGCGCTGAGAGCTTGCGAAGAAATCCAGGTGGGACAGGCTGTAAACACCGGCGGAGGGGCGGGAACAGTGCTCCCGCCTGTAAGGGCGCACGGCCGTGCGCCTCTATGATCGCCGCGCTTGCACCAAGTCTCGAGGGGTGGAGCAATCCTCCACCCCGAGGCATTTTTTCACGAGCCCAGACCCGCGCCAGCGCAGCGCCGGCCGGCGCGGAAAAGTACGCAGTCCGGGGTTTTCCGCCCTTTAGACTCCGTCGACCCCCTCCCCCCGTGTGCGCTTGGCAAGTGCGGCGGTCCGTGCGAGAAAGCGGAGCGCAGCGCC
>JBBITY010000232.1:0-5877 GCA_037440565.1 Desulfurellales bacterium | reverse complement strand
ACCAATACACCATTGCCCACTAACACACTCACCTGGACCTCCACCGCGACCGCGACACCGACCTTAACCGCTACACCGACAGACACGGCAACGTTCACGCCGACAGACACACCGACGGCAACCCTGACCGAAACGCCCACTTCCACGCCGACCGATACGCCGACGCCTTAGCCGGAGTGGGCAGCTCGGCCCTTCGGAGCGCAATGAGCAGCCATGTCCCGTTGGTTTTTCGCCTTGAGGCATGCTACGCGTTGCGGCATGCGCGGCCGGTTGAATCCCGTTGAGCACGCCAGCCCGCTTCGGCAATTTCCCGCACGGGCCAGATCGCTCGGTCTTGCACTGCTGGCCAGCGCGGCACTCGTGCGGGCCCCTGCGCCCGCTGCCGGCGAGACCTGTGCGTATGTCGTGAATGAGGACGACGCGACGTTGTCGGTGATCGATACGGGGACGCAGAGGGTCGTCTCTCACCTCCGGGTCGGCGCGCAGCCCACTGACGTCGCCGTCGGAGGATCCGCTTCGAGCCTGACCCTCCATGTCGTCAACCGCGGCGACGATACGCTTTCGATCATCCGAACCGCCAAGCGGGGTTCTGCGACGGTCCGCGTGGGCGACGGGCCGGTCAGCGTCGCCCTGAGCCCGGACGGAAGCCGTGCCTACGTGGCAAACGAAGGGTCCGGCACCGTCTCGGTGGTGAACACGGTCATGGCGACAGTGAGCGCGACCATCGAAGTTGGCGGCACCCCGCGCGACATCGCGCTCACGCCGGACGGAAATCTGGCGTACGTGGCGACCAGCGGCGAAGATCGCGCCGTCGTGATTGATACGGCAGCCGACGAGGTTTTGACCTCCGTTATGCTGCCGAGTGCTCCCAGTGCAGTCGCCGTCGCGCCAGGTGGGTCGCTGCTCGCTCACGCGTACATCAGCAGCACACCGCTTCGCGCGATCAGCACTGAGAACCAATCCGTGGTGCGCAGTATCACGCTTCCGCCAAACAGTGTGCCGACCGACCTTGTGTTCGCGCCGGACGGCGAGGCAGTGTTCGTGGGAGTTGAGAACCCGGACACCGGAGCGAGCATCTTTGTGTTCGACACGGACCTTGAAGCGAACCCCTTCCGGGCGCGGATCGGACTCGGATCCCAGGTTGAACCACTGGGCCTCGCAGTGACGGGAGATGGTCGGACTCTCTACGTCAGCGACGGAGCCGGCAACGAGGTCCTCATCATCGACACGGCCACGAATACGCTGACCGAAACAACCATCCCGGTCGGGAGCCATCCGCGTAGCATCGCCATCGCTGCGGTGTCCGGCGAGTGTTCCGTCGAGCAGCCGAATCCGTGCTCCGGCGACTGCGATGGCAGCGGATCGGTGTCGATCGGGGAGCTCGTTTCCGGCGTCGGCATGGCGCTCAGAAGCGCTCCCTCCGATAGCTGCCTGGCGTTCGATCCGGATGGGGATGGAAGCGTTGCAGTCGACGAGCTCGTCGCGGCGGTGAATGCCGCTCTTCGCGGGTGCCCGTGAGCGATCCGCTCGGCCCGCGCGTTATGCCCCCGGGTCGAAGACATTGAAAGAGGGCCATCCTTCGCATAGGAAGAGGAGCGTCCGGGAGTCACGGAGAGGTGGCCGAGTGGTCTAAGGCGCACGCCTGCTAAGCGTGTGTACCTCACAAGGGTACCGCGGGTTCAAATCCCGCCCTCTCCGCCATTTTCACTTCCCAATCGATGCAAGTTGCGTGCGATGAACGAGCAGGGCTGGGGCCGAGGTGATGAAGGATTCGGCAAACCTGTGAGAGGACACTAGAAAGGAACGAGCATATGAGCGAGCTACGCGAGGCCGTACTGGTTGGGTACATTCGCACGCCGTTCGGCAAGGCCGACCCGGAGCGCGGGGTGTTCCGGCGGGTGCGGTCCGACGACTTGGCCACCATCGTGTTGCAGAAGATCCTCGAGCAGACCGGCGTGCCCGCTGGCGACGTGGACGGGATCATCCTCGGCGCGGTGGAGATGATGGGTGAGCAGGCCCATCCGGGGACGGCGATTCCATTTCTCGCCGGCTTCCCCTCCCACGTCGTCGGCCTTTCCGTGGAGCGCGCCTGCACCACAGCGATGATGTCCGTGCATGTGGCAACGATGAGCGTGCGGTGCGGCTTGGGCGACATCTATATCGCCGGTGGTTTGGACAGCATGACGCACTTCCGCATTCCGGTGATCAAGGACGGCATGGACATGGAGGCCATCATCAAGGAAGGCGGGCACATGCTCGCGGCGATGAACCCGAATCCGAAGATGATGGAACGGATCAACCCGATCGAGCTGAACGGCGGACAGGGGGCCGAGCGGCTGTGTGAGCGGTTCAACATTTCGCGCGCCGAACTGGATGCCTGGGCGTTGCTCAGCCATCGCCGCGCGATTGCGGCACAGCAGGCGGGGCGATTCGCGGAGGAGATCGTGCCGGTCGAGGGTCTCTTGCCCGACGGCACGCCAGCGCTGATCGATCGCGATCAAGGGCCGCGCGCCGACACGTCGTTAGAGAAGATCGCCGCCCTGGCACCGATCTATCGGCCGGACGGCCGCATCACTGCGGCGTCCGCTTCCGGGCAGGCGGATGGCGCGGCGGTGTGCATGATCATGTCGCGGGAGGAAGCGGCGCGGCGGGGCATACGTCCCCTGGCCCGCATTCACACCATCGGCCTTGGCGCTTGCGATCCCAGGGATTTGATCTACTCCGCGATTCCCGCCACGCACCGGGCGCTCGAACGGGCGGGGCTGGCGATCGAGGACATGGACGCAATCGAAATCAACGAGGCCTTCGCCTGCGCCCCGATCGCGTTGATGCGCGAGTTTCGCATGCGGGAAAGCAGCGCGGAGAAGATCAACCCGAACGGCGGCGCCTGCGCGATCGGCCACCCAGTGGGGGCCTCAGGCGCGCGGCTGGTCGGCACGCTCGCCTTGGAACTGCGCCGCCGCGGCGGGCGCTACGGCCTGGCCACGATCTGCGGCGGCATGGGGCAGGGCGCCGCAACGATCCTGGAGGCGGCGTAGCGACCCGAGGATCACGAAACCGCAACCCGGAAGCCTCAGAGCTTGTGAAGAATCCCCGCGGGAACAGATGGGGACACCAGCGAAAGGCGGGAGCAGTGCCCCCGCCCTCAAGACTGGAGCTGCGTTGCGCCAGCACCATTCTTGAGGGGTGGAGCATTGCTCCGCCCCAGCGGATTCGTCACAAGCTGTCAGTTGGAACTGGGCGCCGGGAAGACGCCGGTGCCACCGATCAGCCCGCGCGCGGGGCGGCAGCAGCCGCCTGTCGCTTTTTTTTCTCCGCCGCCCGCCGGCGGCGCTCGCGTTTCTTCTCCGCCTCGCCGAGTGCGCGATCACCGCGCTGCGTCAGCTCAATCAATGACATCGGGGCCGCGTCGCCCCGGCGCGGACCGATCTTGACGATGCGAGTATAGCCGCCCGGGCGCTCGCGGAAGCGCGGAGCAATCTCGTCGAACAGCTTGCGGACCACGCGCCGGCTGCGAACGAACGCCAGCGCCTGGCGCCGCGCATGCAGCGTGCCGCGCTTGCCAAGCGTGATCATCCGATCGGTAAACCGGCGCAGCTCTTTGGCCTTGGCGTCCGTCGTGTGCAGGTGCTCGTGCCAGAGGAGCGAGGTGACCATATTGCGAAACAAGGCGCTGCGGTGCGCGCCGGTGCGATTGAGCTTTCGGCCGTCCTTCAGATGTCGCATGGTTGCACCTCGCAGCAGATCGTCCGGCGGCGAATCGCCGAGCTAAGCGCTCTCCTTCTCCCGAGCCAAACGGCGGTCGAGTTCTTCGCGATTGGGAAAATTCTCGATCTTCATCCCGAAGTCGAGATTCATCTCGCGCAGAATCTCCTTGATCTCGTTCAGCGACTTGCGGCCGAAGTTCTTCGTCTTCAGCATCTCGGCTTCGGTGCGCTGCACCAGCTCCCCGATATACTTGATGTCGGCGTTCTGCAGGCAATTCGCCGACCGGACGGACAACTCGAGTTCGGCCACGGGCCGGAACAGGTTCTCGTTGAGCTGGGGCGCTTCCTCCTCACTCACCTCGGCCGCCTCCGGCCCCTCTTCAAAGTTGATGAACATGCTCATCTGATCCTGAATGATGCGGGCCGCAAACGCCACGGCATCGTCGGGCCGCACGCTTCCGTCCGTCCACACTTCCATGGTGAGCTTGTCGTAATCGGTACGCTGCCCCACGCGCGCATTGGTCACCGTGTAGTTCACCTTGCGGATGGGAGAAAACGCGGCATCCATCGCGATCGTGCCGACCGGCGCACCCTCGTCCTTGTTGCGGTCCGCAGTCACGTAGCCCCGTCCCGCCTTGATGGTGAGGGCGATGTCGAGCACGCCGTCTTTCGAGAGCGTAGCGATTTCGAGGTCCGGGTTCAGGATCTCGACGCCAGGGCCGGCTTGCACATCGCCAGCGCGCGCGATCCCCTCGCCCTTCTTGTACAAGCGGCCATGGGCTTCGAGGCCGTCGGTCAACTTGAGCCTCACCTCTTTCAAGTTGAGCACGATGTCCGTCACGTCTTCCCGCACGCCGGGCAAGGTGGCGAACTCGTGCAACACGCCCTCGATCTTCGCGGCGGTGATGGCCGCCCCCTGCAGTGATGATAGCAAGACTCGGCGCAGGGCGTTGCCGATCGTCATCCCGAAGCCGCGTTCGAGCGGCTCGGCAACGAACTTCCCGTAGGTCGCCGTGAGGCTCTTCTGATCCACTTCGAGGCTTTGCGGCTTAATCAAATCACGCCAGTTGCGTTGTGGCTGCATCAGGAACCCTCCACGTGGCTCGTGTTGCGGGCATCCCGCGTCATTTCGAGTACAACTCGATGATGAGCTTCTCGTTGATCGGCATGGTCAATTCGGCACGACTGGGCAGGGCCTTCACGCGCGCGGTGAAGCCCTCGCGGTCCACCTCCAGCCAGTCGGGGGCGCCGCGGTGCTCGGCCTGGGCGAGCGCCTCCTGGATGCGGGCGATCTTGCGGCTGCGCTCACGCACGGCCACGACGTCGCCCGGCCTGAGCAACGCGGACGGGATGTTCACCTTGCGGCCGTTGACCGCGAAATGCCCGTGACGCACTAGTTGGCGGGCTTCGGCGCGCGACGTCGCGAAGCCCATTCGGTAAATCATGTTGTCGAAACGGCGCTCCAGCAACTGGAGCAGCATCTCGCCGGTGATGCCCTTCGCCCGCTCGGCCATTTCGAAGTAGCGCCGGAACTGGCCCTCGAGCAGGCCGTACATTCGCTTGACCTTCTGTTTTTCGCGCAACTGCACGGCGTACTCGGAGAACTTCGGGCGCGCCTGCCCGTGCACGCCGGGCGGATAGTTGCGGCGTTCTATCGCGCACTTGTCCGTGTAACACCGCTCGCCCTTGAGGAACAGCTTGAGCCCCTCGCGGCGGCACAGACGACAGACCGAGTCAGTGTATCGCGCCAATGGATTTTCCCTCCCTTGTCGGCTCGCCCTACACGCGTCGGCGCTTCGGCGCCCGGCAGCCGTTGTGCGGAATCGGCGTCACGTCCCGGATCACCGTGATGGCAAACCCCGCTCCCTGCAGGGAGCGCAGCGCCGACTCGCGACCGGCCCCCGGGCCTTTGACGTGGACCTGCACCGTACGCACGCCGCATTCCATCGCCTTCTTTGCAGCGGCATCGGCCGCCAACTGAGCGGCGAATGGCGTGCCTTTGCGCGATCCCTTGAAGCCGACCGAGCCCGCACTCGACCACGCCAGTACGTTGCCGACGGGATCGGTAATCGTGACCAGCGTGTTATTGAACGTCGAATGGATGTGTACGATCCCCTCGCTGACCATGCGCTTGACCTTCTTGCGCTTCGGGGCTTTCTCGATGGGCTTG
>JBBITY010000231.1:384-5882 GCA_037440565.1 Desulfurellales bacterium | reverse complement strand
GCCGCCGGCGACGGCGGACAGCGCCACCGCCTCGGCGAGCAACGTGCCGAAGATCACCCGGCGCCCAAAGCCGATGGCCTTCAACACCGCGATCTCTCCGGCGCGCTCGCGCACGCCCATCGAGGCGGTGTTGGCGGCGATGAACACGATGCACAGCGCCACGAGTCCGGTGACGATCAGGATGATCGACACCAAGCCCTGCAAAGAGCCGAAGAAGTTGGCCATGAAGCTCTTTTCGGTTTCCGACGCCGTCTCCGCCTCGCTGTTGCGTGACAGCTCGTCGATCTCACGCATGATCGCGTTCACGCGGGTCGGGTCACTGGTGCGCACCCAGATCATGCCGACGATGCCCAGGCGCCTCCGAAACCGCGCTTGCAGCGCCTGATCGAGGTACTCGCGGTTGAGCCAGAGCAGCGGCGCGCGGTCGTGTGGGATTTCGCCTACGATCCGGAGATCGAGGCTGAGGTTCCACAGATTGCTGCGCAGCGTGATCCGGTCGCCGATCTTCCAGCCGTACTTGCGCAGCGTCTGGCGGCCGACGATGGCTCCGTCGCGGTAGCGCTGGAAGGCCGCGAGTTGCTCGGGCGGAATGCCGTAGTCGGGGTACACGGCGCCGACTTGATCCACCTCGACGGCGAAGTTGGGGAAGGTGACGCGTCCTTCTTCCTCGAAGGCGCCGCCGAACCAGGTCGTCCCGACCGCCGCCTCGACGCCCTCGATCTGCCGCACTTTGCGAATGAACGAGGCGGGCATGGCATAGACGACCCCCGCCTTGTGGTGCACCGAGATGCGGGTGTTCGAGGCCACCGAGCTGAGCAACGCATCGAGCCCGGCCGGCATGGTGAGCAGCAGGCACACCAGCATCACGGCGAGCATGATCGCGCCGCCGGTCAGAGTCGTGCGCAGCTTGTTGCGACCCAGATTGGCGAGGACAAAACGAGGATACGTCACGTGGACACGCCAGTTCCAACCGGGCCGCTGCCCGCCGCGACGCGGATCGCCGCGGCCGCGCGCTCGGCCGCGGCGCCGTCGAGCAGAACGCCCTTGTCGAGATGGAACACTTGGTCGACGAAGCGGATGGCGCGCGGGTCGTGGGTCACCATGACCACCGTCTTGCCGAAGTCGTTCTTGAGTTGGCGCAGCAGGCGCAGGATCTCCTCGGCGTTGCGGGCGTCGAGATCGCCGGTGGGCTCGTCCGCCACGATGAGGTCGGGATCGGTCACGATGGCGCGTGCAATCGCCACCCGCTGCTGCTCGCCGCCCGACAGGGTATGCGGCGTGTGATCCAAGCGATGCGAGAGGCCGACGACGCGCAGCGCGATGGCGGCGCGGCGCAGGCGCTCGCTCCTGCTAAAGTGCGTGAGCAAGAGCGGCAGCGCCACGTTGTCGAGCGCGGACAGCACAGGGATGAGGTTGAAGAACTGGAAGATGAGCCCGACGTGGCGGGCGCGCCAGCGCGCCAGCTCGTCTTCGGTCAAGTCATTGAGCCGCTGGCCGGCGACCACCACCTCGCCACTGGTCGGCCGGTCGATGCCCGAGATCAGATGCAGGAGGGTCGACTTGCCCGACCCCGACGGTCCCATGAACGCGACGAAGCGACCGGCATCGAGATGCACGCTGATGTGCTCCAACGCGTGCACCTCGTCGGCGTCGCGACGATAGGAACGAGAGACGTCGATCACCTCGATCATCGAACGGCCCAAACGTAACGGGAAGCCCGCAGCGCGGCAAGGAGCTGGAAACCACCTCATGCCTTCGACTTGCTGAGAATAGGCAGGGCAACACCGACGGAGGGGCGGGAGCACTGCTCCCGCCCTCAACCAGTGGGGCGGCACCGGGCCGGTACCACCCTTGAGGGGTGGGGCACTGCTCCACCCCGAGAAATTTTCTCCTCCCCCCACATCTAACCGTTAACCGTATTGTGCGAGACCCCAGCACGCGGCGCGGGCCGCGATATCGATCAGCGTGCCGGTTGCAGGTGCTCCGGGGTGATGGAGATGAAGATCGCCTCGGCTTCGGCGGTCAGGTTCTCGCCAGCGTAGATGCGCGCCTCGGTGAAAATCTTGCGGCCCTCGATCCGTATTACCGCCGCTTCGATGCGCAGCTCGGTGAGCAGCGGTGTCGGCTTGCGGTAGCGAACCGTCAGCGTGCCGGTCATGCCCGGGTGGCCGGTCATCGACTGGGCAAGGCCGAGCGCCTCATCGAAGATGGCGGCGATGAAGCCGCCGTGCAGGTGCCCGGGCGGACCCTGGTAGGCCCAGCCCAAGGTGGCGCGCCCCCGCACGATGTCGCCTTCAACCCAGAGGTCGATGGGCGGGGCGAGTGGGTTTGCCCGGCCCATGAACGGGCTCAAATCGAAGAAGCCGCCGACCGATCCTGCCGTCGCCGACTCCGGGTGTCCCAAAGTGGCGTACCGGCGCGGGTGTGTCTCCAGGTGGGCGGCATAGCGCTCCAAGCGATCCGCCGCCGTGCGCAATTCGTCTTCCGGCGCCTCGGAGGTCACCAGGCGCTCGATGACCAACCGCATCGCCGCCGCCAACCGCCGCCGTTCTCGCCAGACGCCTTCGTCGCCGAGGCCCGAAACCACATCGCCCGCGCTTACGCGCTCCTGTCCGTCATTCACCATCTCGTCGCTCGTCTCTCGTTGGGCCCGTTGGGCCGTCTCCCTGACCCGCCGACCGCACGCGCGCTCACCGGCAACGGGCTCACCAGCGCACCGGAAACTGCCGCCCCTCGCTCGTATCTCGCCCGTCACCCGGCGCCCGGCACCCGTCCCCTCGCTTCCGGCACCGGCCGGCCCGTGAGCCACGCTTCCAGCATCTCGTTCACCGTCTCCGGCGCCTCCTGCTGCACCCAGTGAGACACGTTCGGGAGATAGCGCAGCGTGAGATCGCGCACGTATCGCTCGGTCCCGTACGTCGTTTCGATGCCCAACGCGGTGTCGTGTTCGCCCCAGATCATCAACGTCGGCACGTCGATCACCGGAAAGCCGAGCGGGCGTTGCCGCCGTCCACCGGCGCGGATCATCTCCCGGTAGTAGTTGATCATGGCGGTCAGCGCTCCCGGGCGCGCGGCGTTATCGACAAACACCTGCAGGACCTCGTCGGGAAAGCGGCTCTTGTCGATGGCCATACCGCGGAACGCCTGGCGAATGGCGCGGTAGTTGCCTGCCCGCAGCAAGGCTTCCGGGAACCAGGGCAGTTGAAAGAAAAACATGTACCAAGAGCGCGCCAACTGCCGCCACGTGCGCAGCGCGCGTCCCATCACGGCCGGGTGCGGGACGTTCATGATCACCAGCCGCTCCAGCGGCCGCACGCGGCGCATGGCAAAGAACCACGCGATCGCCGCGCCCCAGTCGTGTCCGAGCAGGACCGTCGACCGGGCGCCCGCGGCATCGATCAGGCCGGCGACGTCATCCATCAGGCGTTCGATGGCATAGTCGGCGACCTGCGGCGGTCGATCCGATTCCCCGTAGCCGCGCAGATCCGGCGCCCACGCCCGGTAGCCGAGCCTGGCCATCAGCGGCAGTTGATACCGCCACGAGTACCAGCACTCGGGAAACCCGTGCAGAAACAAGGCGAGGCGATCGCCTTCGCCGCAGGTGGCGACGTGAAAGCGCAGACCGTTGGCGCGAACGAAGTCGTGCGCGATGCCCACACCGTCTGTCATGGGCGCGACTGTATCGGTTACGCCTCCGGAGCGAAAGTGCTGGCGACGCCGGATTCGTCCGGACTCGCCTTTGGGGGCTGAGGGAGCACCCGACTCCTACTGCCGTGGATTTCCGCCGACGAAAAACGTCAGCTCCACGGCGTTGTTGTTCTCATCCCTCTCGACCAGTTTATTTCCCACGTCCAGCTCCCAGCGCAGGGTGTGCGTTCCGGACGCCGCCGTCCACTCCTGCCCGTCGATCAGCGCCCGGGCGCGACCGATTACGCTGCTCGTGCCCGTGAATTGGTAGTCGACACCGAACGTCATGGCTTGGCCAGCGGCCGGATGCGCGACCCGCGAGCGCCCGGCCAGTAGATATGCCTCGACCGCCTGCAAGTCGGCGGTGCCACCCCCGTCGCCGGCACACCTGTACAGCGCATAACCCACCGCCGCAATGAGATCGTCGATGCGGGCCACCTGGTTCTCGTCGGCATCGAGGAGTGAACAGTCCGCCAACGGCTGCCTGCCGAGCACGATGTTCGCGCCCAAGACGAGCTCGGCGATGTCGACGGCGCTGTCCCCATCGCAGTCACCCCCGCATCGGCCGCCGCCACTCGTAAACCGCGCCTGCGCGGCGTTGTTGTTCTCATTCGGCTCCGTGATCGTAGTCCACTTCTCCGCGCACGGTATGCGCCCCCGCCGTCGCCGCCCACAGCGCGTTGCACCAGACCGTGGTGCCCTCGGGCCGGATGCTATGTACGCCGAAGCAGTACAGCCGGCCGTCGAGCAGGATGCGCACCGGCGCGCTCACCGCGGCGCTGGCACCGTTGGCGCGCACGTCGACGTGCAGGTAAAGCGCCTGACCGACCTCCGGAGCCGAGACTTCACTGCCGGCGTTGGGGTGCGTGCGCAGATAGGTTCGGATCGCCTCCAGGTCGACCGCCCCCGCCCCCGCAGGCGCTGCGAGGAGCCCAAACGGGACCCCAACAAGGGCGATCAGTTCGAGCGACCGCGCCCAGAAACTTTTCATCGCCAGAACCCCCCTTCCGCTGCAAGCCAGTCGACCCGTCACCTCGGAAGATGGATAAGTTGCTCGCGGCCGCGTGTCGATTGTCGTCGCTTTCATGACGCGCGTGAATTGATTGGCGTCTCCAACTGCCCGGGCCACCGCGCGGCTCGAGACTGAAGCCGCCGCGGTGCGCCGCCACCGTTCTTGACGGGTGGCGCATTGCTCCACCCCAAGGGATTTCTTCA
Source organism: Desulfurellales bacterium (assembly GCA_037440565.1). GTDB lineage: Bacteria > Desulfobacterota > Binatia > HRBIN30 > CADEER01 > JBBITY01. The sequence goes on along the minus strand of JBBITY010000231.1, from coordinate 980 downwards.
TGTGCCCCGCGATCTCACGCAGGCGCACCACCGTCTCGGGTCGCCGATCAGCCACAGCGCGTTACTCGGTCGGGTCCTCGACCAGGCGCTGCCTCGCTGGCTGGTCATACAAACCGCTTCACGCGTTGCCACATCTGCGGCAGCGGCTGCAGTGGCTGGCGGCAGACGTAGATGGGAAGATTGTCTTCGTAAGTCATGCAGTACCGACAGCGCGCCCGCTCCGCTTCCTCGACCAGGGCAAAGAAGCCAAGCAATGTCTCTCGGTCTCCACCGACCACGATCATGACCTGCCCCGTATAGTCGCGCGGGCCCCAGAGCCAGTAACTGTTGTGGCCGCTGATGGCGCGCGGCAGGCCATACTGGCGGCCGAGGACGTCGATGGCACCCGCCTCGCCGTAGTTGGAGGCGAAGATGCCGGCAACGCCCTGGTCGGCCTGAGGCAGATGGCGATAGATCAGCGCCACGGTCCGCACCAGGGCGTCCCAGCCGTGCCGGTCGGCGAAGTGCTGCGGCAGGGCCGCGCGTTGGTGGTGTTCTTCCCGCGGCGCCTCGATGCCGATCGCGCGCGCGTACGCGATGTACGCGTCTTCCGACAA
>JBBITY010000231.1:0-366 GCA_037440565.1 Desulfurellales bacterium | reverse complement strand
CATCGGTGCCGTGACCGCGCCCCCGATCACGAGCAGGCCGAGCAGGGCTGGCTCCGACCAGCGCCAGCGGCGCCGGAGCGTCCAGCGCTCGATCGCCACACCGCCGGCCGCGAGCAGCATCGGGTATGCCGGGGCGAGATAGATCGCGCGGCTGGTCTGGGCAGCGATGAGCATCAGGAACGTCGCGATGTAGACCCAGCCGAGGGGGCGAAACCGCCGACCCTCGGGCAGAACCAGGTAGTAGACCAAACCCGCCAACCAGAGCGGCGCCGTGAATGGATGCATGACGAGGATCTGGTTGCCGATGAACTCGAGCGGCGTGACCGCCATCATCTTCACGGCGCTGGCATTGCGCATGAACTCCAA
>JBBITY010000230.1:0-5912 GCA_037440565.1 Desulfurellales bacterium | reverse complement strand
GCCTGCTCGATCGTGTTGGTGCTGAGCACGCCGAGCGCGCCCGGCAGGCGCTCATCGATCATTAGGCGCGTCAGCGCGGGAAATAGCGACGCACAGATGTAGTCGAAGTGGGGTGTCTCGCCGCGAATCACAGCCCCAAGACACACCACGGCATCCACTCGGCCGCTGGCTGCCAGTTGCTTGGTGGGCAGCGGAATCTCGAACGCTCCCGGCACTTCTGCCACCTCGATGTCCGCTTCGGCCACGCCGTGGCGGCGCAACGCATCCAGCGCCCCGGCGAGCAGGCGCTCGGTGACCACGCCGTTGAACCGCGACACCACCACGCCGATGCGCAGGCCGCTGCCGTCCAGCTTCCCTCGGTACTTCTTGGTCATGGGCTGACGCGGAACGGTTCGAGGGGTCGAGGGTTCAAGGGCTAGCTAGGGGGGTAACCGATGAGCTTGAGGCCGGTGAAGAGGTGGCCGAGCTTCTGCTGCTTGGTGCGCAGGTAGCGGATGTTGCCGGCGTGCGGCGGAATCTCGATGGGCAGCCGCTCAACGACCGTGATGCCGTATGCCTCCAATCCCTCGATCTTCTTCGGGTTGTTGGTGAGCAGGCGAATCTTGCGCACGCCCAGATCGCGCAGCATCTGCGCGCCGATGCCGTAGTCGCGGTCGTCCTCCGCAAAGCCGAGCTCGAGATTTGCCTCCACCGTGTCGCGGCCCTGGTCCTGCAACGCGTAGGCGCGCAGCTTGTTCGCCAGGCCGATGCCCCGCCCTTCCTGATGCAAGTAGATGAGCACGCCTTTGCGCTCGCCGGCGATCCGCTGCAGCGCCCGGTTGAGTTGCTCCCCGCAATCGCAGCGCTCGGAGCCGAAGACATCGCCGGTGAGACATTGCGAGTGCAGCCGGACGAGGACCGCATCGTCGGGCCGCGGCGTGCCTTTCACCAACGCGATGTGCTCGTGTGGATCGACGTCGTTGCGATAGACGACCGCTCGGAACCGGCCGCCGGTGCGGATGCTGATCGTACGTTCGGCTATGCGGTGCACGAGCGATTCCGTGCGCAGGCGATACGCCACCAGGTCGGCGATGCGCACCATCCTCAGGTCGAACGAGTCGGCCAGCCCCTCGAGGTCGGCGAGCTCCGCCAGCGCACCGTCGTCCCTGAGAATGGCGCACACGGCGGCGGCGGGTTTTAGACCGGCCAGGCGGACAAGGTCGATCGACGCTTCGGTGAGACCGGCGCGCACCAACACGCCGCCCTTGCGCCCCACGATCGGAAAGACGTGTCCGGGCATGACGAGATCGTCGGGCCCCGCATCCTGTGCCACGGCCGTGCGAATGGTCGTCGCCCGATCGTGCGCCGAGATGCCGGTGGTCACGCCGCGGCGCGCTTCGATCGACGCGCCGAACGGACGCCGCGATCCCGAGCCCTCGGGGACCATGAGCGGAATGCCCAGTTGCCGCATGCGCTCTTCGGTCAGGCTCAGGCAGACCAGGCCGCGGCCGTGGGCCGCCATGAAATTGATCGCCTCCGGCGTGACCAGCTCTGCCGCCGCGCAGAGCTGGGCTTCGCCGTCCTCGCCGTCGGCGACGATCACGCAGCGACCGGCGCGGAGATCTGCCAAGGCGTCTTCGACGCAGCTAAACGGCACGGCGGGCTCCGAGTCTGGCCTGCACGACGAGGTCCGATCCCACGCGTCCGACGCGGACATCGCGCAGGGGGTATGCATGAGCCAAGGAGTCGGTGCCGAGGGGCCCGATCATGGCGCGACCATCTCCGCCGATGAGCTTCGGCGCGTAAAAGCAGAGCAGCCGATCGACGACGCGCTCGCGCAGGGCCGCCGCGGCCAGCGTGGCGCCGCCTTCAATGACCACGGACGAAATGCCGCGCCCGGCAAGCGTGCGCAGCAAGCGGCGCACGGAGAGCATCCCCTGGCGCGCGGGCATGATCACGACCTCCGCGCCTTGCCGGCGCAACGCTTCCACTTTGCGGCCTTTGTCCGTCACCGTGGCGATCAGCGTACCGCGCGCGGCCCCGTTTGTCAGCACCCGCGCGCGCAAGGGAATGCGCAGGCGGCCATCGACGATGACGCGTAGGGGATTGCGCCCCCCCCGCAGCCGGCAGGTAAGGGCCGGATCATCGGCGATCACCGTTCCCGCCCCGACCATGACGGCATCCGCCTCGTTGCGCAACCGGTGGACGAGCCGCCGGGCGGCCGCGCTACTGATCCACCGCGAGGCGCCCGTGCGGGTCGCGATGCGGCCGTCGAGTGAGGCGGCGAGCTTCAGGGTCACGAGCGGGAGGCCGGTCCGCACGCGCTTGGCAAAGCCGGCGATCAGCTCCGCGCAGGATGCCGCTTCTGCGCCGACGTCGACGGCGAGGCCGCGCCGGCGCAGCAGGCCGATGCCGTCGCCGGCCACCGATGGGTTCGGATCGCGGACGCCGACCACCACGCGCCGAATGCCCGCCGCGAGGATGGCATCGCTGCACGGCGGCGTGCGCCCGTGATGGGTGCAGGGCTCCAGGGTCACATACAGCGTCGCACCGCGTGCCCGCGCCCCCGCGTCGCGCAGCGCCTCCACCTCTGCGTGCGGTTCGCCGGCGCGGCGATGAAAGCCGCGGCCGACGATCTGCCCGCGGGCGACCACGACCGCGCCGACGGGCGGATTCGGGCTCGTGCGGCCGAGTCCCTTGCGCCCGACCCGCAGAGCGGCGCGCATGAAGGCGGCGTCGTCCGTCACGTCGCCGACGACTTGCGCTCGCCGCGCCCGTGCCGCGCAGGCCGCTCCGCGCGGCGATCTTTGAGCAGTTCCTGCAGCTCGCGCATGAACTCACCGACGTCCTGGAAGGATCGGTACACCGAGGCGAAGCGCACGTAGGCGACCTGATCGAGCTTGTGCAGCTCGCGCATCACCGCCTCGCCGATCACCGAACTCGGCACTTCCTTCTCGGCGCGGTCCTGAATGTAGCGCTCCACGCGGTCCGCGGCCTGTTCGATGGCCGCCGCGCTGACCGGTCGCTTCTCGCAAGCCTTCTTCAGGCCGGTGATGATCTTGAGGCGATCGAAGACCTCCCGGCGGTCGTCCTTCTTGACGACCAGCGGCAAGACCTCTTCGACGCGCTCGTAGGTCGTGAAGCGGCGCTGGCACTTGGAGCACTCGCGCCGGCGCCGGATGACGCCGTCGTCTTTGGTCAGTCGCGAGTCGACGACCCGGTTTTCGAGATCGTGGCAGAACGGACACTTCATGATTCCGGAGCAATCGGACCTTGCGAAAAAATCCCCCGGGGTGGAGCAATGCTCCCCCCCTCAAGAACGGTGCTGGCGCAACGCACCTCCAGTCTCGCGGGCGGGGGGCACGGCCCCCGCCCTTTCGCCGGTGTTATGACCTATCCCCGCGGGGATTTTTTCACAAGCTCTCCGGTGACCGCCTCCTGGATCGCTCGTGCTCTGCGGGTTTCGCGCCTCTGCGTCGAACGCTTTCGTCTGATCAGGGCTAACTGTCCCGCACCTCGAAGAGGACGAGCTGGCGAGCGTGGTGGTCGTCGCTGACCGGGATGGGATAGCGGCCATTGAAGCACGCGGCGCAGAAGCCCTCGCGGCCGCCGTTGTGCTCGAAGACGTAAAGCCCCGCCTCGCTGAGGAACCCCAAGCTGTCGGCGGTGATGAACTCGCGGATTGCCTCCACCGAATGCGCCGACGCGATCAGCTCCGAGCGGTTCGGCGTGTCCACCCCATAATGGCAGGGCCCCGTGGTCGGGGGCGAGCTGATGCGCATGTGGACCGCGCGCGCCCCTGCCCCGCGCACCATGGTGACGATCTTGCGGCTGGTCGTGCCGCGCACGATCGAATCGTCGACGACGACGACGCGTTTACCCTCGAGCACCTGGCGTTGGGCGTTGAGCTTCACCTTCACGCCGAAGTGGCGGATGGCGTCCTGGGGTTCGATGAAGGTGCGGCCCACGTAGTGATTGCGAATGAGGCCGAAGTCGAACGGCAGGCCGGACTCCTCCGCATAGCCGAGCGCGGCGGGCACTCCGGAGTCGGGCACGGGGACGACCAGATCCGCCTCCGCGGGTTGCTCACGTGCCAACTGCTGGCCGAGCTGCTTGCGGATCTGGTAGACGTTGCGCCCGTAGACGACGCTGTCGGGCCGGGCGAAATAGACGTACTCGAAGATGCAGCGCGTGCGGGCGGCCGGCGGAAACGGATAGAAGCTGCGCAGCCCGTCCGGCGAGGCCACCAGGACCTCACCGGGCTCGACCTCGCGCACGTACTCGGCGCCGATGAGGTCGAGCGCGCAGGTCTCGGAGGCGACGACGACCGCGTCCTTGATGCGGCCGAGCACCAGCGGGCGAAAGCCGTTCGGGTCGCGCACGGCGATCATCTCCTGTTGGCTGAGAAAGAGGAGCGAGTAGGCACCGCGCACGGCGTAGAGGGCGTTGGCGATGCGCTCGACGAGGCGCTCGCCCGGCGCGCCTGCGATCAGGTGGATGATCACCTCGGTATCGACGGAGGACTGGAAGATCGAGCCGCGCGCCTCCAGTTGCTCGCGCAGCTCGATGGCGTTGACGAGATTGCCGTTATGGGCGACGGCGAGACCGCCGCCCCCGAACTCGACGACAAACGGCTGGGTGTTCTTGAGCAGGGTGCGCCCGGTGGTGGAGTAGCGGTTGTGGCCGATGGCGCTCGCCCCTTCCAGCCGCTGGATGATCTCGTGGCTGAACACGTCGGCCACGAGGCCGAGTGCGCGGTGCGAGATCAACACGGAGCCGTTCGACGACACGATACCTGCGGCCTCCTGTCCGCGATGCTGCAGGGCGTAGAGGCCGAGGTAGACGAGGTTGGCGGCTTCCGGATGGCCATAGACGCCGACGATGCCGCACTCTTCACGGAAGCGGTCGTGCATCCCTACGCCTCCATGTACCGCGGCAGGGTCGTGGCACATGCCCGGTACATCTCGGTCAGGGGCACGTCGACCAGCATCCCGATGCGCAACCGTCGCCCGCGCACCTCGCCGAGCACACCCAGGGGCACGTCGGCCGCCGCCGCCAGCTCGCGCAGGCGATTCAGGTGCTTGCGCCGCAACGAGACGAGAATGCGCGACTGGCTTTCGCCGAACAGCCACGCATCGGGCCGGATACTGGCCCCCTCCAGCTCGATCTCCGCCCCCCAGCCGGGGCCGTGCGGTCCCGCGATGCAGCACTCGGCCAGAGCCACCGCGAGCCCGCCCTCCGAGACATCGTGCGCCGAGCGCAGGAGCCCCTCGCGAATGGCCTGCTGGCAGACGCGCTGCACCTGCCGTTCCACGGCCAGGTCGATCCACGGCGGCGTGCCGCGCACGAGTCCGTGCACGGTGGCCAGGTACTCCGTGCCCCCGAGCTCCTCGCGCGTGCGCCCGAGCAAGACGATCACGTCGCCCTCTCCTTTGAACCATTGCGTCGTGGTGTAGTTCACGTCGCTGAGCAAGCCGACCATCGCGATCGTCGGTGTCGGTGGAATCGGCCGGCCATCGGTCTCATTGTAAAAGCTCACGTTGCCGCTCACAACGGGGATGCCCAGGGCGGTGCAGGCGTCGCGAATGCCGCTGACGGCCTGGCGGAACTGCCACATGATCTCCGGCTTCTCCGGATTACCGAAGTTCAGGCAATCGGTGACGCCGAGCGGCTCCGCACCGGCGCACACAACGTTGCGCGCCGCCTCGACGACGGCGGTCATCGCGCCGACGTAGGGATCGAGCAGGCAATAGCGGCTGTTGCAATCGACGCTCAGAGCGATGGCCTTGGTGGTGCCTTTCACGCGCAGCACCGCCGCGTCGGAGCCCGGTCCGAGCACGGTATTGCTGCCCACCAGGGAGTCGTACTGTCGGAAGACCCAGCTCTTCGAGGCGATGTTCGGCGATGCGAGCAGTTGGAGCAGGGTCTGGTTG
>JBBITY010000229.1:0-5913 GCA_037440565.1 Desulfurellales bacterium | reverse complement strand
CCCCGTGCGAGAATATTTGTACGGCGGCATCCGGTCCTACCCAATCTTCCTCATCGCCGCGTTCGTCATCGGAATCGTCACCACGGTGTACTCGGCGCGCCGGGCCGGTGTCCGCGTAAGGAGCCTTGTTCCACTCTGCACGGCCCTCGGCCTGGCGGCCCCTCTTGGGGCGAAACTGCACTCTGTCATCGAACGGGGAGCGCGGCTTGAGTCGCCGGCTTGGGAACTGACCGGAGGTTATCGATACCCCGGCGGCTCGATTGCCATCTTTCTCGTTGCGGCGATTTTCGGCCGCAGACTGGCGCCAAGTCTCTCCTTTGCTGCCATTGCGGATGTCATCAGCCCCGCCATCGCCTTCGGCATGGTCTTCGTTCGCATCGGATGCTTCCTGGCCGGGTGCTGCTTCGGCGATCTGTGTCATCTGCCCTGGTGTGTCCGCTTCCCGAAACCAAGTGATCCGTGGAAAGCTCATCTCAGCGAGGGCAAGATTCTGCCCTGGGCGACGGAGAGCCTCCCAGTCCACCCGCTACAACTGTACCTCATGCTGCTCGCCTTGGCCGTCGGCCTTTTCCTGCTCTGGTTCCAGGGCCGCAAGCGGTATCCCGGGCAAGTGTTCCTGCTCTACCTGCTGCTCCACGACTCGGGGAAGTTTCTATTGGAGTTCCTGCGCTACCCGCGAGCCTGGCACGTCCAGCTTCCGTCACTGGTGGGGGGCTGTTGGCTGCAGCGGTCCTTGCCGCGCGAAGGGTTGCGGTTCCCGGGGCTGCTCTGCCGCAACCAAGGCCCGCGCCGGGAGGGTGACGATTCCAAGCAAACCAGGAGGGACAGACATGAGACTCGGTACGGGTGTTGCCGTCCATCCGGCAGGCGCAAGTCAGGTGCCGGCGGCCGGGCGGATGGCCGGCGTCGTGACAGTGGTCGACAGGGCGACATGGGGGATCAGGAAGCGGGTGTATGTCGGTCGCGGCCAGAGTGAGCCGTACGCTATCGCGGTACACCCGGATGGCCGGAGGGTGTACGTGACCAGCAATTTTGATCCGGGGCTAGTGTCAGTCATCGACGTACAGAGCGAGACGGTCGTCGCAGAGGTTCAGGTGGAGCAGTGGCCGCAGGGGCTATCGGTAACGCCCGAGGGAGACAAACGTTACGTCGCAGATGGGAATGACAATACCGTGTCCGTGATCGACACGGCGACGAACAGCGTGATGGGGACGATTCCGGTGGGGCGCGGCCCAGTGGCGTTCGGCCAGTTCATCGGTCCGGCGCCCGCGAGTCCGTCGCTTCCGCCAACCCCGACGCCAACGCCGCCGGGTCCGCCGTGCCCCGGGGACTGCGACGGCAACGACATTGTTGCGGTTGATGAGCTCGTGGTCGGCGTCAGCATCGCGTTGGGCCGGCTGCCGATCGAGCGATGCCCGAGCTGCAACCTTGACGGCGACGGCCAGGCACGCATTGAAGAGCTCGTCGGCGCCGTGAACGCAGCACTCAAAGGATGCGGTGGAGCGTTGCCCTGAAGCGCTCGCCCGTATGCAGACGTTGTGGGACCGCGTCGCACGGTAGGATGCGGCTGGACGTTGCTCCTACCGTGACTTGGCGTTCGCCCCGACGACGCCGGCCACCGGCCCTCGCGGCTCCAGCCGCCACACGGCCTTCAGGCGGTCGAAGGTCAGGGCGAACCATAAGATTACCGGACCACCGACGAAGGTGAGCAAGCCGAGGAACGTTCCCGTGATGTCAGTGAGTGGGTTCGGGCGCAAGACGAGAAGCGGGTAGAGCAGCAGCACGAGCAGGTCGAGCGCGAAGAGGCCGGCGAAGCCGACCGCGAGCGCGACGACCAAGCGGCGCCATCCGAGGCCCGGCGTGGCGCCGATGAGGGACAGCAACGGCAACAGCCCGAGCGCCAGCGCTTCGAGGCTCAGGAGGAGGCGCAAATCATGCTCACCGCGCCGGAACCAAATCTCTCGCTTACCCGTCTTGGCTTCACGCGTTTCCAACCACCAACCGTTTGTGACCGGGCCGACGACATTCGCCGCACCGCGCAGCATCGCGGCGTAGCCGGCCGGGGCGTGGCTGGCGCGGCCGACGACGATGACCAGCGCGAAGACGATGAGGAAGCGGCCGACGAAGGCCAGTTTGTTCATTGGACGTACTCGACCCACGTCATCGCGTAGGCGATGACGAGAATCAGGAACACACCTTGCCAGATGTACTCGTGAAAGTACGCGAACAGGTCGGGCTGCCACTCGGCAATGCCGATCAGCACCGAGATGCGCAGGATGTTGATGACCGTCAGCCCGACGAGTCCGATCGTTGCGCCGGCCAGGCGCGCCACCCATGAGGCCGGATAGGCGAGTAGGAACGTGAACAGGATCATCAGCACGTACAGGCCCGTACACTCGTAGTTGACGTCGATCAGCACGCCGCCGACGGCGATCTGGTCGCGGACGGCCAAGCCGGAGCTGCCGGCGAGTTGTGCGAGCCGGGTCGCCGACTGGGCGATGAACTGCTGCGGCAGGCTGAGATGTGTTGGCAGGCTGACCGCCCAGGAGAGAATGCTAGCGCCGATCAGGAACGCGAAGAACCGCGCCCCAAACTGCTGCGCTTCACTCAGCCGCAAACGGTCAGCCACCGCACTCATGCGAATCGGTCAATTAGCCCCAATCCGAAGAAAATGCTCACCGCAGAGGCGCCGAGAACGCAGAGCCGACAGTGCCAGAGAGTTCTCTTGTGGAGAAGTGCCAAGGCCATTTTGATGAGTCTTGGACCCAGCGAAGGTATTCAAAGAAACCCGTCGTCTTCTCTGCGTCTCCGCGTCTCTGCGGTGAAATCTTCTTTTCGGCTCGAGGGCACAACCAAACTTTCGACTTTGGACTTTCGACATTGGACCGCGGGAAAAGCCCGCCGCTCGGGCACGGTCCTACTTCGGCGGCATGCGCAGGGCGCCGTCGAGGCGGATGGTCTCGCCGTTCAGCATCGGGTTCTCGACGATGTGGCGGACGAGCACGGCGAACTCACTGGGACGTCCGAGGCGCGGCGGAAAAGGGATCTGCGCCGCCAGCGCCTGCCGCTGCGGCTCGGGCAGCATGGCCAGCATCGGCGTGTCGAACGTCCCGGGCGCGATCGTGCAGATGCGAATGCCGAGCGATGCCAGATCGCGAGCAATCGGCAAGGTCATGGCCACGACGCCACCCTTCGACGCCGAGTACGCCGCTTGCCCGATCTGCCCATCGAACGCCGCCGCCGAGGCGGTGTTGACGATCACGCCGCGCTCGCCTTCCACGTTCGGCGTGTTCTGGGCCATCTGCACGGCGGCCAGGCGCAGGACGTTGAAGGTGCCGATGAGATTGATCTGGACGACTGTAGAGAAGACATCGAGTGGCATGGGCCCCTGCTTGGTCACGGTTCGCATCGCCGCGCCGACGCCGGCGCAGTTGACCGCGATGTGCATCGTGCCGAAGCGCTCGATGGTCTTTTGCACGGCCGCCTGCACCTCGGCTTCGCTGGTGACGTCCGCGGGCGCAAACGCGGCGTTCTCCCCGAGCGACTCGGCGAGCCTCTGCCCGTCGGACTGCGGCCGATCGAGAATCATCACCTTCCCGCCCGCCCCGAGCAGCTCGTGCACCGTCGCCGCTCCCAGCCCGGACGCCCCACCGGTCACCAGCGCCACCGTTCCGTCAATGTTCATGCTCGGAAACCTCCGTCACGGATGGCGTGTTCCATACCGAGTCCAAAGGCGAAAGTCGAAAGCCGAAAGCCGGAGAAGGGAGATTCTCAGTTCTCCTCCGTGTCTCCGTGCTTCCGTGGTGTCTGCCACCTCACCGGAGGCGCGGGATCACTTTCTCGGCAAACGCTCGATGGAGCGCGCCACCTTTTCGTGCGGAATGCGGTTGGCCTGCATCAGACAGAGCAGTTGTGCCGCTCAGCTCTCGGCCCAATCCTCGACGCGGAGTTGCGGCACGCGAGAAAACTCTCCGGCGTTGTGCGTGACCAGGATCAGGTCATGTGCGAGCGCGATGGACGCGATCAATAAGTCGCGCTCTCCGATCGGTCGGTGGCGTAACGCGTATCGAATCCGCGCGTGTCGTTCTGCGGCGTCACGGTCGAACGCGACCACCTGGAAGGGCTCGATCACCGCTTTCCACGCCTCGCGTTTGCGCGCCGGGCTGACACTTTTCTCGGCCCCATACCACAGCTCCGCCACCGTGATGCTGGACACGGCGATATCGTCGGGGCTCTGCCGCCGGAGGTGTGCACGGACGCCAGGGGGGCGGCCGCGCACCGCGTGAATCAGGACGTTGGTATCGAGCAGCCAGATCACACGTCATCCGCGGCGACATCGAGGAGCCGCCCGCCGATGGGAACGACGCGGCCCAACTCCAGGTCCTTCGCTCGCCGATCGATGCGCCGCCAATAGCCCACAGGCCACTTCCGCTTCGCCACCGGCTCCAGGACAACGGCGTGCCCTTCCTTCCGGATCGCCACCTCTTTCCCCTCGAAGCGAAATTCCTTCGGCAACCGCACCGCTTGCGAACGCCCGTTAGTGAAAACTTTTGCCCGCGCACTCGGTGTCGTCGCAGACTCTGCATTGCGCGCCATCGTTGCTCCTCGGTATAGATTGGTCTATATCATTGCGCGTCGGCACACTCCAGTGCGTCGCGCGTCGGCTTTGCGCTGCGGGCGATGCCCGCAGCGGTGCTGCAGCCGGAAAGAGTGCACCGACTCCACCGATGGCCTCGAGCCGCTGCGGTCGCGTAGTTTGACACGCGCCCGGCCGCCGGCTTACGTGCTGGCGCATGGCACAACGATTTGCCGGCAAGGTCGCGGTCATTACGGGGGCTTCTGCGGGGATCGGGGCGGCGGCGGCGCGGATGTTCGTGGCCGAGGGCGCAGCGGTGGTGCTCGCGGCACGAAAGGCCGGTCCTCTCGAGCAGCTCGCCGGCGAGCTGAGCGCCGCGGGCGGGCGGGCGCTGGCGGTCCCAACCGACGTGGGCGACGCCGGCGCAGCGACGCGTCTCCTTGCCCGCACGGAGCAGGAGTTCGGCGGCTTCGACATCCTGGTCAACAATGCCGGCGCCAACAAGCGCGGGCCGATCGAGCTGTACCGGGCCGAGGAGCTGGCGGCGGTGGTGCAGGTGAACCTGATCGCGCCCGTCGTGCTCACGCGCCTCGCCGTGCCCTCTCTCCGCAAGCGCGGCGGCGGCGCGATCGTCAACGTCGCCTCGATCGCGGGCCGAATCCCCGTCAATCACGAGGCCGTGTACTCGGCGACCAAGTTCGGCCTGCGGGCCTTTACCTTTGCCCTGGCCGAGGAGCTGGAAGGCTCGGGCATCAGGGTCTCGGCCGTATCGCCCGGCCCGGTCAGCACCGAGTTCATCCTCGGCGATCTCGATCACGTTCCCGACCTCGCTTTAGCGCAGCCCATGAGTACGGCGGAGGACGTGGCGCGGCTAATCCTCGATTGCGCCGCGGACGGGACCCTCGAGCGGGTGATTCCCAGGAGCACCGGCTACCTCGCGACCGCCGGCTACCTCATGCCGTGGCTGCGCAAGCTCATCGTGCCGATGATGGAGCGGCGCGGGAAGCGGGTGAAGGAAGCGTACCGCAGACAGCGATCGAGTCCCTCCGCGCCGGCTACAAAGTGATCGCGTCCGACACCTGGCACCCGACCTGACGCCCAGCGCGGGCTGTGCGACAAATTCGCGGGGAACGTGTGACGGACCTCGTGGTGTGAGACCAGCTTTGCTCTCCGCATCGCTGGTTCGGCATTACCCACGAATCGGGCTGCGGGACACGACTCCCTCTCCCCGCATCCTTTCGCGGGGAGGGGTCGGGGTGAGGGGTTCATCTGGCGCACACCCCCAGCGCGATCTACCAAACGAACGTTTGTCTTTGTGTGCGCCGCGCCCTATGGTG
>JBBITY010000228.1:3498-5927 GCA_037440565.1 Desulfurellales bacterium | reverse complement strand
CGCGGGCCGATGGGTCCGTGCCTCGTTGGCCGGCCGACATCCTCAGTTGCGGGCAAAAGCTGGATGGGCGGTGTCGCGCTCAACACCGGCGCGCAATCAGAAAGAAAGAATGCCTCGCGCAAAGCCGCCAAGCCGCGAAGGAGGAAGGGCGAAGGACGATCTTTGCCGCATGATCTGAAACCCACAAGAATGAGGTTCGCGAAATGATTCCGGTTCGGCAATTCCTTGCCTCCTTTGCGCCTTTGCGACTTGGCGCGAGAACTATCTTCGGATCGAGGTTGGATTGTTGGTCGCTAAGCGGCCGGGAACCACGGCACCAGGCGAGAGGTCCTTCGCTGATACTCGCGATACGCGGGGTACTTCTGCAGCGTCAGGCGCTCGGTGAGCCACGTCGAGCCCTGGAACAACAGCGTCAGCAGAACCGCCCCCGCAATGGACCAGTTGATCCAGCGCCCCGTCGCCGCAACGGAGAACGCGTAAACCGTCCACCACATCGCCTGCTCGCAGAAGAAGTTCGGGTGGCGCGAGTAGCGAAACAGGCCGGTCGTGAGAAACTCCGCCTCCACCGGCTCGCCCCGCGCCTTCTTGGCCTGCTTGGCGCACTGGAACCGCCACTGCTGCTGATCCGCGACCGTCTCGCCGACCAGAAACACAAGGAAGGCTCCCGCCGCCAGGTAGTCGAGCGCGTTGAGCGGGGTACCCCGCGCCTGCCACGCCACGTACGCCGGCAGCGCGATCAGCAGCAGGAGCAGATTCTGGTACGGCGCGATGAACGTCGCGTTGAGGACCTGGAACCGGACCGGCCCCAGAATGCGGCGCAGCTCCGGCCAGCGATAATCCTCGCCACCCCGCCGATAGCCGCCCTTGCGCCCGAAGTTGTACGTCAAACGCATGCCCCACAGCACCGTGAGCAGGGCCATGACATCGAGTCGCGCGTCCGCGAAATGCGCGTGCGCGGCAAAGATGCACACGTACACCGGCGGCGCAATCGACCACAGCCGGTCGACCTGCGAGTAGTTCCCGGTCAGGACGGAGATCGCCCAGCACGCCACGGCCAGAAGCGCGCAGAGCCAGAAAGCAAGTACGAGGGGCTCGTCCATCCTTAGCCTTGATCGGACAAAATTTTCGCCACCAAGTCCACGAAGCGCACGAAGAGAAACACCCGAAGGAACCCTCACCCCCTCCCGCAAATGATGCGGGAGAGGGAAACTTGCCGCAGTCTGTGGGTCGCCCGATGAGCCATGGCGTGGCGAACTCCTTTTGTCACGTCAAGGTCACGACCGCCGCGCGGCGCGCTCGCGCAGGACGAACTTCGTCACCTTGCCCGAGGCGGTCATCGGCAAGGCGTCCACGATCCCGACGAAGCGCGGCACCTTGTAGTTGGCCATGTGCTCGCGGCACCAGGCGATGATCGACTCCGGCGCCGGCCGCTGGCCCGATGCCGGCACAACGAACGCCATGCCGACCTCGCCCAAACGCTCGTCCGGCACCCCGATCACCGCCACCTGCGCGATCGCCGGGTTGGTGAGCATGATGTTCTCGATCTCGGCGGGATAGCAGTTGAAGCCGCCGGTGATGAACATGTCCTTGATGCGATCGGTGATGCGCAGGTACCCACGCTCGTCCATGACGCCGACGTCGCCGGTGTGGAGCCACCCATCGGCATCAATCGCCTCGGCCGTTGCGGCCGGGTCGTCGAAGTAGCCCTTCATCACGTTGTAGCCGCGGATCACCACCTCGCCGGACTGGCCGCGCGGCACCTCGACGCCGCTTTGATCGACACAGCGCACCTCGACGTCGGGAATCGCGCGCCCGGAGGTCGTCGCGATGGTCTCGGGATCGTCGTCGTACCGGCACATGGTCGCCACGCCCGTCGACTCGGTCAGCCCGTACCCCGTGATGATCGTCTTGAACGTCAGCTCGCGGCGCATGCGGTAGATCAGCTCCACCGGGATCGCGGCCGCCCCGGTCACCGCGAGTCGCAGGCTCGACAGGTCGTATCGGCCGCGGTCCGGATGATTGAGGATCATCTGATAGAGCGTCGGCGGCCCGGGAAGGACGGTCACCCGGTCCCTGCCGATCCGTTCCAGGACGGCGGCGACGTCGAACGTTTGCTGCGGGAGGATCGTCGCCCCGCACATGATCGCCGCCAGCCAGCCCGCCTTGTACCCGAAGCCGTGAAAGAACGGGTTCACGATCAAGTAGCGATCGCCCTCGTGCAGATCGACGATGTCGGCCCACGCTCTGAAGATGCGGAGGTTCTGGCCGTGGGTGGTCATGACCCCCTTCGGCTTTCCGGTCGTGCCCGACGTGAAGAGGATATCCGAGAGGTCGTCGGCCGACACGGCCGCCGCTCGCCGCCGCGCCTCGTCGAGCGGAAACCCATCGCCGCTGGCGAGGAAGTCCGCCCACGTGACCACGCCGCGACC
>JBBITY010000228.1:2290-3480 GCA_037440565.1 Desulfurellales bacterium | reverse complement strand
TCCTTGCCAAGGAGGGAGCCAGGGGGCGTTTTGCCACGCAAGATCACGATCCGTTCGAGATGCGGGAGCCCCTCGACAGGGCGCTCGGCGCCGGTGCCGCCCATCGCGCTTCGGAGCATGTCGATGTAGCGGTTCCCCAGAAACTCCTCGACGGCGCACAGGATGCGCGCCCCGCTCTTCTCGAGGATGTAGCCGGCCTCGCTGCCTTTAAATCGCGTGTTGAGCGGCACGAGCACGCCGCCCGCCGACTGCAACCCAATCGCCGCGACGATCCACTCGTAGATGTTCGGCGCCCAGATCGCGATGCGGTCACCGCGGTCGATGCCCGCCGCACAGAACGCCCGCGCTGCCCGCAGGCCGGCGTCGGCAAGCTCGCTGTAGCTCAGCGTCACGTCGCCGTCCTCGACGGCATGCCGGTCGCCAAGGCGTTCCGCCGCCCCCTGCACCAGCCGCGGGATGGTCTGCTCACTCAGCTCCATTCATCACCCCACTTGCAATCCCCCACGCACCGGCGCGGCCGTCGGCGAGGGGGTACGGCCGTGCGCCCCTACTACACATCAATCTGAAAATACATCTCGCGCCAAGGCGCAACGCCGCAAGGAGAGAAGCGAGACGGCGCCAACCTCTGGCCATCGCCGTGCGCCCCTACAGCAGCTTCGCGTACTCGTCCAGCGCGGGCAAGACGACATCCGCCGGGCCCGAAGGGAGGCGGATGGCCACCTCGGTGATGCCGGCCGAGGCGTAGTAGTCGAGCTTGCCCCGAGTCGGGACAACGCCGAACACGACCACCTGCAGAGTGGCGGGATCGCGCCCCGCCGCTTCCATGGCGCGGCGCAGCTCGGGCAGCTTTCCCGCCACGCCCGCGCCACCGATCGGAATCCAACCGTCGGCATACTCGGCGATGTGGGCGAACAACTGCGGGCCCGCCGCACCGCCAATCAGGATCGGCGGCCGCGGCCGCTGCACCGGCTTGGGCCACGACCAGCTTTCCTCGAAGCGAACGAACTCGCCGGCAAAAGACGCCCGCTCGTGCGCCCACAACCGCTGCATGGCCAACACGTGCTCGCGCACCCGCTCGCGGCGGCGGGGGAAGTCGACGCCGTGATCCGCCATCTCCTCGCGGTTCCAACCAAACCCGATCCCGAACACGAACCGGCCGTTCGAGATGAGATCGAGGGTCGCCACCTCCT
>JBBITY010000228.1:0-2280 GCA_037440565.1 Desulfurellales bacterium | reverse complement strand
GCCAGCACAATGGGATCGTGCTGCGCGACCAGCGAGACGCCGGTCCCGAGCCTGATGCGCGAGGTGACGGCCGCGGCCGCCGCCAACGCGACGAACGGGTCGAGCGTGCGCTTGTATTCCTCCGCGAGCACGGCCTCCCCCGTCGGCGGAGGCGAGAGCCGACTGGTCGGGATGTGCGTGTGCTCGGGAACATACAGCGACGAGAAGCCCCGCGCCTCTGCTTCCCGGGCGAGCTCTGCCGGACCGATGGCCTGATCGGTGGTAAAGATCGTCACGCCGATTCGCATGTGTCCGACCATACCGGATGAGCTACCCAAATGGCCAGCAGCGTCCAGCGGCCTGCCAGAACTCCGCGGGGCGGAACGATGCTCCCCCTCTCACGAACGATGGCCTGTGGGCCGGAAAATATGCGCGTCGAATCGAACGGTGTCATGCCCGCGCAAAGCCTGCCCCCGCGTAGGCGTGGGGCGGGCACCCAGGAGAGGGCTGGTGGCTCGGCGCCGGCATGGATTCCCGCTCCCCGCCTTCGCGAGGACAAGTTTCGCGGGCATGACGGCTGATTGTCGAAGTCGCCGGCGCCGACTCTCGACGGACGGAGGCTCCATCGGCGACTTTGCCGTGGCCCTGGCGATTGCGTATGGTGACCTTGTTCTTTTTGCGCCCCACGGATAAACACCGATGAACCGACAGCGAGCGGCTTCCGCAGCCCAACCGACTCCGGAGGTGGATCACAACGGACTCAACGGATCGACGAATCACCCGCAGACGGCGCGGATGGCCGCAGATCTCGGTTGGCTCGCGGACACTGTCCTTCGGACCTGTCCCGATTCAACCCGTGCACGTAACCTTGAACCAAGAAGAATCTCACCCCGGAGACACGGAGACGCAGCGAAGACGAGAGTTGCCTCGAATGGCTTCGCTGGGTTCGAATCTCGTCAGAATGGCTTGGCGGCTCTCCGCGAGAAAGATCTCGCCTTTACATTCTCGGCGCCTCTGCGGTGAGGATGTTCTTCGGATCGGGGTTTACCCATGACGTCACTCGATATTGAAACCGGTCTCTCAGAAGAGGATCGCCGCATCCGAGACGTGTGCCACCGGTTCGCGGAAGAGGTGTTGCGGCCGGCCGGTCGCGCCCTCGATCGACTTTCCGATCCCGCCCAGGTGATCGCCCCGAACTCGATCCTCTGGGACGTCTTCAAGCAATTCCACGCGCTCGGCATCGGGCGGATCGCCGACGACCCCGACATGGACCCGGTTGCTAAGGCCCGGCTCATGTGCATCGTCAACGAGGAGTTGGCGTGGGGCGACGTGGGGCTCGCCATCACCCTCGGCCTCACCATGTTTCATGGTCCCTGGGTCCGACAGACGGGGGACCCGGATCTGATCGAGCGCTTCTGCTCGCCGGACAGACTGACCATCGGCTGCTGGGCGCTGACGGAGCCGGGGCACGGCAGCGATACCGTCGCCTTCACGGAGCCACATTTCAGCGATCCGGCGATCAAGGCGGACTGCACTGCGCGCCGGGACGGCGATGCGATTATCATCAAGGGCCAGAAGGCCGCGTGGGTGTCGAACGGCACCATCGCGGACATCGCCGTGTTGTTTTGTACCCTCGATCAGAGCCAGGGGCTCAAGGGCGGCGCCGCCCTGCTCGTGCCGCTCGACCTGCCCGGCGTGACGCGGCCGAAGCCTCTCGACAAGCTCGGACAGCGCTCGCTCAACCAGGGCGAGATTTACTTCGACGACGTGCGCATCCCCGCCTCGTACATGGCCGTCGGGCCGGAGTTTTACGCGGTCGCCCTGGAGACCATGCTGGCTTACGCCAACGCGGCGATGGGCCAGCTCTTCGTGGGCGTGGCGCGCGCGGCCTTCGAGCAGGCGGTCGACTATGCCAAGGAACGCATCCAGGGCGGCGTGCCGATTTTCCAGCACCAGAGCGTGAAGTCGCGGCTGTTCAAGATGTTCACCAAAGTCGAGGCCGCGCGCGCCCTGGCGCGCCGGGTCGGGCTGTTCAATGCGGCGTCGGGACCCCTGGTCCAGTACTCGATTGCCGCGAAGGTACTCTCCACCAACACCGCCTTCGAGGTGGCGAGCGAGGCGCTGCAAATCTTCGGCGGCAACGGCCTCAGCCGCGAGTACCCGATCGAGAAGCTCATGCGCGATGCGCGCGCGTCGATGATCGAGGACGGTTGCAACGAAATACTCAGCATCATGGGCGCGTCAAAGCTGTAGAGCAGACCCCAATCCGAAGAGAATGGTCACCGCAGAGGCGCCGAGAAC
>JBBITY010000227.1:0-5942 GCA_037440565.1 Desulfurellales bacterium | reverse complement strand
CGCCCTTGCCGCCAGGGCCGTGACAGTTGAAGCACCCGAGTTCCTCCGCCAGGCGGCGCCCGCGCGCGACGTCGCTCTCTTCCGGCCGAACAGCGAGGCTGCGGAGCCAGGGATACGCGAGCCAGGCGCTTTCGACCGCCAGCGCGATCGACAATACGGCGCACAGCGCCTTGAGGTTTCGCGAACTGTCGCCGATCATCGGCCACGGAGGTGTTCAGTCCCGGAGCGATTGCCGGGTCAGAAGCCAATCCGCCGCATCACGGCTCGCGGCAACAGGCGGATGACAAACATGATCCACCGCCAGATGCCGGGGAGGTAGACTTCAGGCGTCCCCTTGTCGATCGCCTTCAGTACCGCGCGCGCCACCTGCTCGGGCTCGCCGGCAAACGGCGGGGGTTTGAGCCCAACGGTCATACCCGTCTTGACGAAGCCGGGCTTGACGCAGATCGTCCGCAATCCCTGGGTGCGGAACTTGTGATCCAACCCTTCGAGATAGCGCGACAGCGCAGCTTTGGCGGCGCCGTAGAGGATCACGGGCTTGCGCCCGCGTTCGCCGGCCACGGAACTGAATGCGCACAGGGTGCCCCCGCCCTTGGCGAGGAGCCGCCGGCGCGCTTCTTCGCAGAAGAGAATCGTGTTCGTACCATCGGCCGCCAGCAGGCGCGCGCACAGCTTCGGATCGGCCTCCAAGTCTTCCTGGTTGGCGAACAACCCGGCGGTGACGACGACGGTGTCAAACCCCTGCAATCGTTCCTCTGCTTCGTCGAGGGCGGGGGCAAAACTCTCGGGTTCGAGGAGGTTGCAGTACGCCGTATCCACTTTGCCGCCGGCACCGACGATTTCCAGGTCCCGGGCGCTGCGCTTGAGAGCGTCGCGCTCGCGGCCGAGGAGGAAAAGCTGATCGCCGCGTTCGGCCATCAGCCGCGCCAGTGCCCGGCCCATGCCCCTGCTCGCTCCGAGCAAGACCGCTTTCACAGCCCGTCTCCCAGCAGCCGCACCGACTGTGCGCTTTTCAGCCGGCCGTGCGGATCCCACTTCCGGCGCACCGCATTCCACGCCTCGAGGCGTGGCTCCATGGCGCGGAAGTGCTCCGCGCGCGTGAAGGCGTCCTTCGCCAGATAGATCCGCCCGCCCTCAGCGATCACCAGCTCGTTGAACGCGTCGACCAGCCGCTGCGTGGGTTCGCCGCGCACGGGAAAGTCGAGCGCGTACGAGATGCCTGGTCTCGGAAACGAGAGCATCCCCTTGCCTTCCGGCCCGCAGTCCTTGATCACACAGAGGAAGGGCGCGGCTCCGTGAGTGCGGAGCGCATCGAGGAAGCGGTGGTGCCGCGGATGATCGCTCGGCCCGGGCAGGACGCACTGGTACTGCGTGAACCCGCGCCGGCCGTACGCGCGGTTCCACTCGCGAATGATGTCCAACGGGTAAAAGAACGCCTCCGGATGAACGATGCCCGCCGCGGCCCGCGCGCCGTGCTTCCAATAGTTCAAGCGATTCCCCACCTGCACCATCCACGGTTGCAACAGCCAGCTCGGCATGCGGAAGGGAATCGCCCACGTGTGACGCCAGCGCGGCGGATGGGCGGGCGCCTCGGCAGGCTCGGCCCAGCGTCCCTTGATTAACAGGCCGCGGCCCAGGTCTTTGTCCCGGCGCGCCATGAAGTCGGCCCAGCACACCGTGTAGGGCCAGACCTTACCTGCCTCCTGCAGTCGTCCCAGCAACGTGTCGAAGTCGGGCAGGCGCTCGCTCTCCTGCCAGATCCACGGCGACGGCACGCGCCGCAATTGCACCGCGACTTCGAGAATGTGCCCGGTCAGCCCCATGCCGCCGAGCGTGGCGCGGAACAGCTCGCGCTCGATCGCGTCGGAGCACTCGATGATACGGCCATCGGCAACGCGCATCTTCAGGGCCTGGACGTGCTCGCCAAAACAGCCGTCCCGGTGGTGGTTCTTGCCATGCACGTCGGCCGCCACCATGCCGCCGAGCGTGACGTACTGCGTGCCCGGCGTCACCGGCGTAAACCAGCCGCGCGGCAAAAAGACGCGGTTCAGGCGCATGAGCGGTACGCCGGCCTCGGCGCGCACGACGCCGGAATCCGGGTCGAAGTCGAGCAGGCGGTCCGCGAGCGGTGTCGCGGCGACCACGTGTCCGCCGGCGGGCGGCAGCGACGAGTCGCCATACGACCGCCCGAGCCCGCGCGTCAGCACGACGTCTTGCGTGATCTGCTCGAGATCCTCTGACCGGCGCTCGTATCCTTCGACGACGGGATAATGTCCCCATCCGGACAGCTCGGCGAGCGGCAGGCGCGAGGGCGGGTCGCCCGGCGTGCGTTCAGGCGGGCGTGTCGTCTCAGGCATCCTCGTCAGCCGCGGTTCCCGTTCACCTGCGTCAATCTTGGCCAGGCCGTCCACAGCGAGGCGGATTGTTTACCTGGTTCTCCTGCGGGCGCAAGCGGGAAGCGGCTTCGCGACGCAACACGTAGCCTTGAAGCGGAAAAAGATTTCACCGCGGAGACGCAGAGAAGACGGCGTCTTCTTTGAATAGCTTCGCTGGATTCAAACCTCATCAGAATGGCCTTGGCACTTGTCCCCGAGAAAACTCTCTAGCACTGTTGTCTCTGTGTTCTCGGCGCCTCTGCGGTGAGCATTTTCTTCGGATTGGCGCTAGCTAGGTCTCGGAGTAGCGGAACAGGCGCAGGCCGATCGCGAACGAGACCAGCCCATAGGCGATGAGCAGGGCGAGCTTGGGGGCGATGTCGAGGACCGTTCGGTTGCGCAGCATCACGTCGTGAATGGTGAGCATAGACCACGTGGTCATGATGCCCTGGCCGATGGTCTGCATCCATTTCGGCTGCTCGAAAAACGGCCACCAGCAGCCGCCGAGCGCGGCGAGAATGAACACGGCGGAGATGCCCACGGGGATGATCTGCTCCCGCGTGCGCGCCAGGGCGGCGATGATGACGCTGAAGCAGGCCATGGAGAAAACGATCGCCATCGCGGCGAGCACGAGGGCCACCGGCGAGCGGCCGAGCGCCAGGCCGTACACGAAGTGCCCGAACAGCAGCAGGATGAGCAACTGCAGGGTCCCGACGAGGTGGCGCGCCAGGAGCTTGCCCCCCAGGATTGTGGCCGGGTTCACCGGCGCCACCGACAGGCGCGCGCTCGTCCCCCACACTTCCTCGTCGCGCAGGCCGAAGGCGACGCCAAAGATCATGCTCAGCAGCACGAACGTCATGCTGAAGCCCGGGACGTTCTGCTCGAGCGAGGTGAACTTGAGCCAACTGCCGGTCAAACTGCGCTCCTCGAGGATCAGCAGCTCCTCCGCGAACGGGTCGCCCAACGAGGCGGCCTCGCGGTCGGCGAGCAGAAAGATCACCCGGATGGCCTGCAGCTCGGTCCACGAGGCGGGGTCGGTGAGCAGCTCGATCTTCGACGCCTGCTCGCTCAAGTAGCGCTTGCTCATGCCCGCCGGCAGCACGAGCATCGCCGGCGCCCGGTTCTCCTTCGCCACCAGGCGCTCGGCTGTGGCGCGGTCGACTTCGCGCACGTCGAGGTGCTCGCGAAACACCTTGATCAGCGCGTTCGCCACCGGGCCCTGATCCTCGTTGACGATGGGAAACAAGATGCTCTTGCTGCCCTCGCCCGACTGCGTCTCCGCGACCACCAGGATGATCACCATCGGCACGAGGAGCAAGAAGACCGCCGCGGATCGGTCGCGCACGATCAGGCGCAGGTCCTTCAGCATGACACGCAGGAGTTTCATAGGTCGTCGGCCGTTCCGCGCGTGCCGTACTTCCGCCGCATGCGGTCGAGCACATTCTCCACGGACGACTTCTCCAGCAGTCCGTCGAGCTGGCGGCGGAAGTTGGCGGTCAAGCTGAGGCTCTCGATCTGGATGTCGGTGGCCAGCCAGCGCCCGCCGACTTGCCGGAACTGGTACGTGACAGCGAACTCGTCGCGCGGTGTCAGAATCTTGGTGTCGACTCGCATGGCGTCGCCGATGCGTTCCTCGCCCACGTACGCGAAGTCTGGCCTCTCGAACAGCAGCAGCTTCTGCACATAGGTGCGCTGAAACAGCTCGCGAAACAAGGTGAGAAATTCCTTTTGCTGGGCGGCGTTAAACTGGCTCCAGTGCCGATCGAGGGCAGCGCGTCCCATGGTATCGGTGTCGAGAAACCCCCTGAGCAGCTCGAAGAGCGCGGCCAGTTTCTCGTTGTGCGTGCGCTCGCTGTCGACGATCGCACGCGCCTGCTCCAGCGTCGTGCGGGTGAATTCCAAAGGCGTAAGGGCCAGGGCTGCACCGCTGAGGCACAGCCAGGCGACGCCGCTGAGCAGCACGCGACGCATCGCGACGGATTTCAGTCGCGCAGCTCCTTGCCGGTGAGCTGGAGAAACAGCGTGCCCAGGCTAACCGGCGCGATCTGCACCGACACGTGCTCGGCGTGCGCGCCGATGATCTGATGCAACGGCGCCAGCAGGCGGGTCGCCTTGTTCACGAACAGACGCGTGACCCCGTCGCGCGTCTCCATGCGGCACACGCCGGAGAGGTGGTGCAAACGGCCAAGGGCGTCTGGTGCGGTCAAGCCGCGGACCTCGATGATCTCCGCGCACCCGGCGTCGTGCAGCAAATCCGCAAGGGTGCCCATGGCGATGATCTTGCCCTCGTCCATGATACCGAGCCGATCGCAAAGGGCTTCCGCCTCTTCCATGTAATGCGTCGTGTACAAAATGGCGGTGCCGTCCTCACGCAGGCGCCGCACGATCTCGAAAATATGCTCGCGCGAATGCGGGTCGACGCCCACCGTTGGCTCGTCGAGGAGCAGCACGCGTGGCTGGTGCACCAGGCTCACCGCCAGGTTGAGGCGCCTTTTCATCCCGCCCGAAAAGGTCGCGACGTAGTCGTCGTGACGCGATTCCAATCCGACAAGGTGCAAGAGCTCCTCGACGCGCCGGTTGAGCTCCAGCGCCGGAACGCCGTACATGCGCCCGAAGAAGCGGAGGTTTTCCGCCGCCGTGAGCTTCGGGTACAGGGAGAGGTCCTGCGGTACGATCCCGATCATCGCCCGTACGGCGGCGACATCCTCCTTCACGCTGCGCCCGAAGACCATCGCGTCGCCCGCCGAAGGCCGCAGTTGGGTGGCGAGCACCGAAATCGTGGTTGTCTTCCCCGCGCCGTTCGGACCCAGCAGCCCGAACACCTCGCCGCCGCTGATCTCGAAGCTCAGCCCGGCGACGGCCTCCACGGTGCCGTACCGCTTGTACAATCCGGCGACACGGACCGCTGGCTCGGCAGCAGGAGCCGGCGCGGGCCGCAGGATCGGCGGGGCCGTCGGGGTAAGACGTGAAACCGCGCTGGGTCTTGCCATGGTCATCGGGCGTCGGCGCTTACGCGCCGGTTTGAATCAGATTTGGCCTCAAGAGAAAAGGCCCCGGTCACCAGCCCGTCGGCGGGTGCCGTCTCGCTGCGCACGCATAAGCGACCGCAGTCTAGCGCGCTCGGGCTCGGCGCGCCATGGGGGGCACGGCGGGGCGGCGGGGCCAGTGACCCGCTCGCGCAGACCTGTTATCCAGGAACCGCGAGTCGCAAAGGATCCACGGCTTGAGAGCGTTTTCCAGCAAGGTCATCCAAAAAGACGAGGAGACGGCAGGCGTGTCGCGGAGGTGGACATGAAAGTGCGCCGATGGTTGTTGTGGGCAGGGCTGCTGCTGATCGGGGGAACCGGCCGAGCAGCGGAACAGCCGGAGGTTTACGATCTCGCCAAGTGCATTCAAGCGGCCCTGGCGAACAGCCCGGACGTCAAGGCCATCGCGGCCGACTTGGCGGCGGCACGCGCCCGCTTGGCCGAGGCGCGCGCGGGCCGACTCGGTGAAGGGGAGTACACGCAGGTCGTCGGCTTGGTGAACCGGGCGCGCGGGAACGCGGTGTTCTCCCCCGACGACAAG
>JBBITY010000226.1:0-5949 GCA_037440565.1 Desulfurellales bacterium | reverse complement strand
TGGTTCGGTGCTTGGACTTGGGCGCCCGTGGGTGGATCGAGCTTGAAACAAAGGGTCGCGACCTTGCGAAGGCCGGCGCACGCGCCGCCGCGCAGACGCCAGCGACGGTGTTTGCCGGAATGAACCCGCACGAGGCCGTCGGCGCCGGCGGGCCGCGGGGGGATCAATTCCCAAACAAAGGGCCGCAACCTTTCGAAGGCCGGCGCACGCGCCGCGGCGCGGACGCCAGCGACGGTGCTTGCCGGAATGAACCCGTACGAGGCCGTCGGTGCCGTCGGGCGAGCGGCAGGCGCGTGTACGGACAATCCCTCCGCGCCAACAGCCGCGCGTTGTGGCCGGCCTGTGCCGCCGGAACCTATCCCGGCCGAGGCCGGCCTGGAAAGAGGAGCCCGAGGGGAAAACCAGGCCCGGATGGTTTTCCCCTCGGCGGGGCGCAGGGGCGCCAGCCCCGCATCCGATTAAGAGTCGATCTTCAGCCCCTCATCTGAAGAGTCGATCCCAACCCTTCATCCGGGCCATGGTCCGCCGGCTCACTCGTCTTTCTGCCGGCGGTGGTACGGCCGCACGGGCACCAAGCCGTATTCCTTCGCCTTGGTGAGCACGGTCTTGTAATCGATGCGCAGCAGTCGCGCAGCTTCGGCCTTGTTGCCCGCCGTCTTTCTCAACGCCTCGATCAGGGCGGTTTTCTCCACCGACGCGGTCGTCCGGCGCACTAGTTCCTTGAGCGACTCGCTTTCCAGCGCAGGAGACGCGTCCATCGGCTCGCCCCCGCTAGACGCCGGAGCCATCTTGAGCGACAGGTGTTGCTCCTCAATAAGCCGCTCCGCAAGCAGGACGGCGCGCCGGATCACGCTCCGCAGTTGCCGCACGTTGCCCGGCCAGCGAGAGGCGAGGAGCTGCTCCATCGCTCCTTCCGAGACGCCGCCTACACTCTTACCCAGCTCTCGGTTCGTCTCGTCAATGAATCGGCGGATCAAGTAGATGACGTCGTCCGGACGTTCGCGCAGGGGCGGGATGGCAATGACGAACTCGTTGAGGCGGAAGTACAGATCCTCGCGAAAGCGGCCCTTCGCCACCGCCGCGTCAAGGTCCGTGTTGCTGGCCGCCAGCAGGCGAGCCGCGATCTCGATGGGCTCGGTTCCGCCCACCGGATAGGCGGCGCGCTCCTGCACCGCCCGGAGGAGCTTCGCCTGGCACGTGAGCGGCATATTGCCGATCTCGTCGAGAAACAGCGTCCCGGCACCCGCCAGCTCGAACTTCCCCGGCTTGTTGCGGTCCGCGCCGGTGAAGGCACCGCGCCGGTGCCCGAACAGCTCGCTTTCGAAGAGGGTTTCGGGCACGGCGCCGCAATCGACCGGCACGAACGGCTGCGCCGAGCGCGGACTGAACTGGTGGATGGCCTGGGCGACCAGCTCCTTGCCGGTGCCGGTCTCACCGATGATGAGGACCGTGAAGTCGGATGCCGCCACGCGGACCACGTCGGCGCAGACGCGGCTGATGGCATCGCTCGGACCCATCCGCTCGCGCAGCCAGGCCGCCTCGGGCGACCGAACCGACAAGCGTTGAATGGTGCGGTGCAACCCGCGGGCAGTGCGCGCGCTGTGCAGCGATCGGATCACGTCGGCGTGCTCGAACGGCTTGACCAAGTAATCGTGCGCCCCGGCGCGCAGGGCCGCCACCGCATCCCTGACCTGGCCGTTCGACGTGACCATCACCACCGGCAGATCGCGGTCGAGCTTCCTGGCCTGGCGCAGGACCTCCATGCCGTCGATGCCAGGCAGCTTGATATCGAGCAACACCAAGTCCGGCGGCTGTTGGCGGATGAGCGCCAGGGCGGTTTCACCGTCCGCGGCCTCGAGCGGTTCGTAGCCCTCCTGGCGCACGAGCCGGCACAGCAGTTGCCGGACGGCCTGCTCGTCATCGACGACGAGGACGCGTTCACCGCTGCCGTTCATGATACCGCCTGCGCCGGGACTGCCAGTGTCCGGCGCACCGCCTGCACCAGCTCGGCCGGGCTAAACGGCTTGTGCAGGAACGACGCGCAACGCACTCCCGCGGCCGCACCCTCGACCTTGAGGTACCCCGAGATGAAGAGTACCCGCAGCTTTGGCTGCGCCGCCTGGAGCCGCTGCGCCAAGCTCACGCCGTTGCCGCCGGGCAGCATGACGTCGGCTACCAGCAGATCAATGGAACCGTCCAGCGCGGCGGCGAGCTCCAGCGCCCCCGCGGCACTGGCCGCGACATGCACGGTATACCCGGCCTCTTCGAGCGCGCGCTGCACGACTTCGCGCACGTTCGCCTCGTCTTCCACCACCAATGCGGTGGCGCCGTCACCGATCTCGGCAGGCACCACCTGCAGCGGCGGGCGCCGCGGGCCGCGCGGTTCCACACCGGGGACGTGGAGCGCCGGCCAGCGCGCGCAACGCGGCAGGTATATCCGAAAGGTTGTCCCCCGCCCGGGCTCCGACTCGCAGGTGATGAACCCGTTGCATTGCTCCACGACGCTGGCGACCGTGGACAGCCCCAAGCCCGCCCCCTTGCCCCGCGCCTTGCTGGTAAAGTAGGGCTCGAACGCGCGTTGCCGCACCTCGGCGCTCATGCCGATTCCCGTGTCGGCAACGGCGAGCATGACATACGCACCCGGGGCGTGCGTGCGGGAAAGCGCCTGCAACTGCTCGCCAGTCAGATGCACGTTGGCCAACAAGATGGCGACTTTCCTCTCGCCCTTCGCCCTCGTCACCGGCAGCAGCGCATCCTTCGCGTTCGCCACCAGGTTCATGATCATCCGCTCGATCTGCACGCGGTTGCCCTCGATCGGCCAGAGGTCCGGATCGGCGCTGACTTCCAGCCGGATCCCTTCGCCGAGAAAGACCTCGAGCATGGGGACCATCTGGGCGAGCAGCCCGTTCAACCGCAGCCGATCCTCCTTGCTCGGCTGGCGACGACTCATCGCGAGCAGATGGCGCACCAAGCGCGCGCCGCGGTCGGCCGTGGCGTTGATCTGCTCAACGTCCGCCCGCCGCGGATCGTGTTCGGGGAGCGCGTTCAGCAGAAACTGCCCGTAGCCCTTGACCACCGTGAGTTGGTTGTTGAAATCGTGAGCCACGGCGCCGGCGAGGCGGCCGACGGCTTCCATCTTCTGCGCCTCGCGCAACTGCTCCTCCAAGCTCTTGCGCTCGGTCACATCGCGCACCACGGCGACTGAACGGACGACTTCCGCGCCGCGGTCGACCAGCGGCGTGACGTCCACTTCCACCCAGCGCGGCACGCCGTCCCGGCGATAGACTTGGAACTCCTCGCGCCCCGGCCGCTGCGTTTCGAGGCTCCGCAAGAAGTGGCGAAACGCGTCCGGATGGGTCTTCGGCCCCCGCAGAAACTCGAGGGTGCTTCCGATGACGTCGGCAGGCGCGTAGCCGAGATGCCGTTCGAAGGCATCGTTGACGTACAGGACCCGCCCGCACTCACTGGTGATGATGACCATGTCGTTCAGGTTGGCGACGGCGGCCTCGAGCAAGCGGAGCTGCGCCTCTGCCTGTTTGCGATCGGTGATGTCCGTGATCGATCCCGCCATTCGAGTGGGCTTCCCCGCAGCATCGCGAATGGCCACCCCGCGCGCCAGGATCCAGCGATACGCGCCGTCCTTGTGCCGCACGCGGAATTCCTTGGTGTAGTGGTCCTTGCGGCCCTGCAGGTGAGCGAGCAGCTCGTCGGTAACGGCCCGGACGTCATCGGGATGTACGCGCTCGGCCCACTTGAAGAGTGCGGTCAAGAAGTCGCCGTCGAACTCGTGCGGCTCATGACCGACCATCGCCGTGAACTGCGGGGATGCGTAGATCGCCCCGGTTTCAAAGTCCCAATCCCAGATGGCGTCGCGGGCGCCTGCCACGGCGAGCGCGAAGCGCTCTTCACTGCGGCGCAGCGCCTCGTCGGCGCGCAAGCGCTCGATCCCTTGCGCGATCGGCCCCGCCGCCAAGGCGAGCGCGCGCAGGGTGCTGCCGCCGAGCGGCTGGCGGGCGAACATTGCCATGACCCCGAGGACCCGCTCGCGATCGAGCAGCGGATGCCCGGCGAAGGCAACCATGCCCTCGCGTCTGGCCCATTCCTGATCGTCGATCCTCGGATCGCCGACAACCTCGTTGGTCAGCAGCGGCTTCCGCTCCTGGGCAATGAGGCCGATCTTGAGTTGACCGAGCGGCACGCGGCTGTGCGCGCCATCGAGATGGGGGTAGAAGCCGGCGCTGGCGCGCAGCTCCAGCACCCCTTCGGCCTCGTCGAGGATCCAGATGCGGGCGAAGGCGGCATCGAGATGGTGCACCATGGCCTCCGCGCAGCCTTGCAGCATGCCCTGCATGCACCAGTGGTGGGACAGCGCGCCGTTCACTTCGGCCATGAACGCCGCCACGCGGGCGCGTTCTTCCAGCGCCTTCTCGGCGCGCTTGCGCTCGCTCAGATCGCGTCCGATCGACATAAAGCCGATGGGCTGACCCGCGGCATCGCGCAGCACCGCGCCGGTCGCTTCCACCGGCACCGTGCTGCCGTCGCGCCGGATCACGAGATATTCGCCCCTGCCGAACCTGCCCGCGCGTATCGCCGCCAACAGGTCCTGACGGAACGCCTCCCGCCCATCCTCAGGGATGAACTCGAAGACATCGTGCCCGATGAGCTCGTTCAGCCCGTCCGCCCCAAGCAACCTCGCGGCCGATTCGTTCGCGTACACGATCTTGCCGTCGAGGTTGCCCATCACGATCGCATCGTGGGCGGCCGTCACGAGCGATCGGAACTGCCGCTCCGAGCGAGCCAGCTCCTCCGCCAGCCGCTTGCGCTCCGTCACGTCGCGCGCGCTGCCCTGAATCGCCACTCGATTCTGGGTGCGTAAGCTACGCCGAATCTTGCCCAAGGTCTTCCGCTCCTGGAACTGACCTCAGGCCCCCACCAAAAAACTGAGTTCAACAACGTCCCGACACGAGGCGCCGCCGCACCGTAGACCCCTCGCTTGCACTGGTGCCGGACTCTCCCACCGCCAGAGGCCGTCTTCCGCTTTACTCCTCCTAAGTCAGCCAACCGCGTCATCCAGAACCCGACCAGCACCATGACGCAGTAAAAGGATACCCGAGAGGCAGGTGGCGTCAAGCCATCAACAGGGACACTTGTCCGGCCGAGAAGAACGGCCGGTGCGATTCTGCCGCGCGCTCTCCCATCTCCCGGCTCCCGTCTCCCATCTCCCTCCCTCTTGCACCCCGCAGCCGCGCAGAGTACGAGGCAATCAGCCACACGCGCCCGCGCGCGCACACACCCACCGGTGCACGGGTTCACAGGCTCGCGGGCCCATGGAGATCGCCAATGTACGAGTTCATCTACTACCGGGTGAAGGACGCCATGACGCGGCCGCCGATTACGATCCGGCGGCACACCGTCCTGGCGGATGTGGAAGACCTGTTCGAAGATCACGACTTCAACGGCCTACCCGTCGTCGACGACGGCAACCACTTGCTCGGGGTAGTGACGAAGCTCGACTTTCTGAAGGCGTTCATCTTCACCCCGGAGTCCGTGGTCCCGCGGTACGAGGACATCATGCGTCACCCGGCCGAAAGCGTGATGACGCGAGAGCCGCTGACGTTCGATCCCGAGGTGCCGCTCACCCGCGTGTTGGAGGAGCTGGTCGCGACGCGACACAAGAGCTTTCCGGTCGTCGACAGCGGTCGTCTGGTGGGGGTGATCGCCCGTGAAGACGTCGTGCGCGCCCTTCGTCGCGCAGCCGCCGGCGAGCGGCCGGAGCAGTGAACGCTTCGACGCGGATGAGCGCCCCAGGGGCGGCAACCCCGCGAACGCCGGCGCACGCGGCGTGACGCAGACGCCCCTGGGTTCCCGCCTGCGCGGGAATGACGGAGGAGCCGGGGGGCCGTGGGGGGATCGGTTCCCAAACAAAGGGCTTCGACCCTCCGAAGGCCG
>JBBITY010000225.1:805-5996 GCA_037440565.1 Desulfurellales bacterium | reverse complement strand
GGTGTTCATCGCTGCGCCCACGCCGGTCATCACGCCGCAGCCGACCAGGCACGCGCTCGAAAGCGGCACGTCCTTGCGGATCGGCACGACCCCCTCTTCCGGAACGCAGGTGTACTCGGAGAACGAACCGACCCAGTGGCGCATCTCGTTGCCACCGACGGTGAAGCGCGTCGTGCCGTCGAACATGGCCCCGCTCATGGTCGCCATCGCCGCCTTTTCACAAAGGTGCGGCCTGCCGCGGCCGCAGTCGCGGCAACGGCCACAGCTATACAGCCAGGTCAGGATCACGTGGTCGCCCTTGCTCACCGAGGTGACGCCCGGTCCAACCGCCTCGACGACGCCCGCCCCTTCGTGACCGATGATGATCGGTGGCGGCATTGGCAAGATGCCGCGCTGGATGCTGAGATCGCTGTGACACACGCCACTCGCGGCCAGCTTCACGATCACCTCACCCTGCCGCGGCTCGGCCAATTTCACCGCCTCCACCTTCAACGGTTCGTTCCACCCATAGAGCACTGCTGCGCGCATCGTCTCTCCTCCCTTTTGCCGGAAATGCCCGTGGCCGGGCACCGTCCACGGCGGCGGTGGATAGTACCGTCGCGGTTTGGTAAAGGCAATCAACGTGCAGCCGTCCTGGCGCCATCAAGTGGCACTCGTCACCGGCGCGGGCCGGGGAATCGGACGCGCCATTGCGCTGCGCCTCGCGCGCGCTGGCTGTCGGGTCGCGGGGCTCGCGCGCACCGAGGCGGAATTGGAAGAGACGGTCCGAGAAGGCGCTGCGCTGGCGCCAGATCCCATCCTGGCCGTACCGGCCGATGTGACGCAGGACGCCGACATCGAGCAGGCCGTGCGGCTGGTCATCGAGCGCCTGGGTCGCATCGCCATTCTCGTCAACAATGCCGGCTTCGCGCCGCCGCGCGGCACGGTGACGAAAACCTCGCTGGCCGACTGGGATCGGACGCTGGCGACGTGCCTGCGCGCGCCGATGGTCCTGACCCGCCTGGTCCTGCCTGACATGCTCGCGCACAGCCACGGAGCGATCATCAACATCGCCTCGATCGCCGGCAAGCGCGGGCGTGCGGGCGAAGCTGCGTACGCCGCCGCCAAGTTCGGCCTGCTCGGCTTTACCCAGGCACTGTACGAGGAAGTGCGCGACCACGGCATCAAAGTCACCGCGATCTGTCCTGGCTTGGTCGACACCGAGTTGATTCCCCCGAACAAGAAGGTCGACCGCGCCAAGTTCTTGCAGCCGGTCGACATTGCCGAGGTGGTCGAGCAGGTCTTGAAGAGCCCGATCCGCATGTGTCCGACGGAGATCGTGGTGGAGCCGCAGTACGACCCGGAGCGGATGTAGATGGAGAAGCGCGGGAGCCCGTAGTGGAACTCCGCGGGGCCACAGCACTGATCACGGGCGGCGCACACCGGTTGGGGCGGCATATCGCGCTGCGTCTCGCCCGGGAAGGCGCCCACGTCGCGATCAACTACCATCACTCGGGCAGCGATGCGGCCGATACCGCGCGTGCCGCGGACGCGCTGGGGGCGCGCTCCCTTACCGTACAAGCCGACGCCTCCGATCCCCTACAGGTCGAGCACATGCTCGCTCGGATTCTGGCGACCTTCTCCCGCTTAAATGTATTCGTCGCAAACGCCGGGGCGTTTCGCCGCACCCCATTGCCGGAGGTATCCGAAGCGGACTGGGACGATATGATCCGCCTGAACTTTCAAACCATGCTCCTCCCGGCGCAGCGCATCGGATGGCACATGCGGGACAACGGGGGTGGTTGCATCGTCGCCATCGCCGACGTGGCCGGCATCCGCCCCTGGCGCGACTACATTCCGTACTCCATCGCCAAGAGCTGCGTCGTCGCCCTCACCGAAGCGCTGGCCATAGAGCTGGCGCCAAGCGTGCGGGTCAACGCCATCGCGCCCGGGCCCATTCTCTTCCCCGACGACTTCGACGCCGCCGCCCGCCAGCGCGAGATCAATCAAACGCTCCTGCGCCGCCAAGGCGACGCCGCACAGGTCGCCGAAGCGGTCGTGTATCTCGCCCGCAACGACTACGTCACCGGCACCGTCCTCGCCGTCGACGGCGGCCGGCTGCTCGCGTGAGCATCGGACACTGCCCGACTGTTCGGCTTCCCCGTGATTGCTGGTGGCAGATTTTCGGCAATCACAACCCGGTCTTCGTCGAGATCGGGCCCGGGAAGGGCGACTTTCTCCTCGCTGCGGCGCGCCAATACCCGCGGCAAAATTTCTTTGCTATCGAGCGCTCCCGGGCTGGTGCGCGACGCCTTGAGGAAAAAATAGCCGTGCATGCGCTGCGGAACGCACGCGTCGTGAACGGCGACGCCACCTGTGTACTCGACCTGCTGCCCGATGCATGCGTGGCGGGCTACTTCGTGCAGTTCCCCGATCCCTGGTGGAAGCGGCGGCATCACCGGCGCCGGGTGTGGACCGGCCCCTTTGTTGCGCTACTGCGCGGCACCCTGATGCCGGGTGGAACCATCGAGTTGATCACCGACGTCCCCGACTATTTCGCCCTCGCCCAGAAGTTGTTGGACGCCGATCCCGAGTTGGAACGGGTCACCGCCGGCCCATACGAGGGCGCAGCCACCGCCTTTGCGCGGAAAGCCCGGGCCCGCGGAGCGACGATTCACCGCAGCGTGCATCGGCGCCGGGAGCTAACCAAGACTTCTTGAAAAAAAACGGGTGGAGCAATGCTCCACCCCTCAAGCATGGCTCAAAAACGGCGTGGCCATCGTAGGGGCGCACGGCCGTGCGCCCCTACGAAAGGCGGGAGCGCTGCTCCCGCACCCATTCCCTCGCAAATTCGCGCCCCGGGTCACCGGGGCTTGCCGCTTACCATTTGTCGCACGCGCGCGACGATGGCGTCAGCGTCGATCTCGAAGGCGTGCAGCAACTCTTCCGGCCGGCCCGAGCGCGGGACGCCGCGGACGGCGAGCTTGCTCACCTCCATCCGCTCACCCGCCACGGCGTTGAGCACCGCGTCACCCAGTCCGCCGTCGAAGTAGTGATCCTCGACTGTCACGATGCGCCCGCCGGTCGCGCGGGCCGCCCCCATGATGGCAGCGTCGATCGGCTTGACGGAATACGCGTCGATGACGCGGATACCGATGCCCTCGCTCTTCAGCCGTTCATGCGCCTGCAGGGCCTCGAAAACCGTGATGCCCGCCGCGATCACGGTCACGGCATCCGCCGCGCTCGAACGCAGGAGCTTCGAGCCTCCGATCGGGAAGACCTCCTGCGGACCGTACAATACGGGGGTTTTGGGTCGAGTGAGTCGCAGGTAGTGCATCCCACGCGCACGCGACATGCTCTCCACGAGCCGCTCCGTCGCTACCGCGTCGGCCGGATAGAGCACCACGGAATCGGGCACGGCGCGCATCATAGCGAGGTCTTCGAGGCCCATTTGCGACGGCCCATCCTGGCCGACCGACACGCCAGCGTGCGACCCGACCAGCTTCACATTGGCGCGGGAGATGGCCGCCATCCGGATGTGATCGAAAGCGCGCGTGAGGAAGCACGCAAAGGTCGAAACGAATGGAATCTTGCCGCATACAGACAGACCGACGGCGGCACCGAGCATGTTTTGCTCGGCGATGAATCCTTCGAAGTAGCGCTCGGGATGGGCCGCAAGAAACCGTTCGGCGAAGGTCGAGTTCCTCGTATCGGCATCGAGCACGACCACGAGAGGGTTGGCGTTGCCGAGCTTTGCCAGCGCCGTGCCATACGCCTCGCGCGTCGCAACCAACTCGCCCGGTTGGTAAGCGGGCGGAGGCATCGGCCGCGGCGCCTGCGCGGACGGCTCGGGCGCCGGGGAATATGGCCGCGACATCGGCGGTAGTGGCGCCTCGTCCGCGCCAGCCAGCACTTCGCGGAGCGCAGCGTCCAGATCCGCCCCTTTTTTCAACGCCTTGCCGTGCCAATCCTCACGGCCCACGAGAAACGACACGCCGTGCCCCTTTTCCGTCCGCGCCACGATGGCAACGGGACGGCCGCGCACCGCCAGCCCGTGTTCGAACGCGTCAAGAATCGCCGCCATGTCATGTCCATCGACCGTCAGGGCGCGCCAGCCGAAAGCCTCGAAGCGCCTCGCGTAGCCCTCGACGTCGAAGCCGTACATCGTGCGCTGGCTTTGACCGAGGCCGTTCACGTCGGCGACGGCGATCAGATTGTCGAGGCGGTAGTACGCGGCGAGCGCCACTGCTTCCCAAACCCCTCCCTCGGCCATCTCACCGTCGCCGAGCAGCACGTAGACGCGCTGATCGCGGCGATCCAACTGCTTGGCGCTCCACGCGATTCCCAAGCCGACAGACAGCCCTTGGCCCAACGAACCCGTCGCGGCCACGGTGCCAGCGAAATACGGCGTCGGATGTCCCTCGAGCTCGCTGCCGAAGCGCCGCAAGGTGAGCAGGCGCTCGACCGGCAACGCTCCTGCCTCCGCCCACGCGGCGTAGAGGAGCGGCGCGGCATGCCCCTTCGATAAGATGAACCGATCGCAGAGCGAATTAGCCGGATCCCGTGGGTCGTAGCGCATGACATCGAAGAAGAGCGCCGCCACGAGATCCGCGGCGGACAGACACGAGCTGGGATGGCCCGAGCCCGCCTCTGCCGTCGCCCGCAGCGAATGGACCCGCAAGCGCGCCGCGCGTTGCTGCAGGTGTCGGATGCGATCTGGACCCAAGTCACGCCCCGCCGGCCAACGGCGGAAGGACACTGATCTCCTGCCCGTCCTCCAGCACCGCCGCCAAGTCGAGCTGCCGGTCACCGGAGACAATCATGCGCGTGTGTTCGGACGGAATGCCGAGGCGGGCGATGACGTCCGCGACCGTAGCCCCCGCCGGGACCTCCACCTCCACCGCGCTCATCGACTCGCGCGGCAGATACTTTCTCAAGCTGGCATAGAGCTTCACGGCGACAGTCATGATTGCCTCGCAGACTGACGGACAGGGTTCGTCGAGCCGCACCGGCCCAAACAGTGCTGCGCTACTCTCCACCCTCGAAAGAGTTTCTCGCAAGCTCTGCGCCGCGCACCTTTTTCCGCGCGTCCTTCGCTATGCCGGATGGGCCGCGGTCGCGCCGGCGTCTCCACCTGCTGGTGCACTCGCGCGGAGCCCGCAGAACTCTTCGTAGTCAATCAACTCCGTCACGGTCGGCCGCTCACCGCACA
>JBBITY010000225.1:0-776 GCA_037440565.1 Desulfurellales bacterium | reverse complement strand
CAGCTTGTGGATGCGCAACTCCATATTCAGGGTGTCGAAGTACACCATGCGCCCGATCAGCGGCTTGCCGATGCCGAGGATGAGCTTGATCGTCTCAAGTGCTTGGACACACCCCACCAAGCCCGGCAGAACGCCGAGCACGCCGGCCTCCTGACAGCTCGGCGCCGCGCCGGGCGGCGGCGGCTCGGGGAAAAGACAACGGTAACAGGGCCCCTTGCCCGGGTAGAAAACGGACGCCTGGCCCTCGAACTGAAAGATGCTGCCGTGCACGTTCGGCTTCCCGGTCATCACGCACGCATCATTGACCAAGTACCGCGTCGGGAAGTTGTCGCAGCCATCGACGATCACGTCGTAGTCGCGGAAGATGCCCAGGACGTTCTGCGAGGTCAGGCGCTCCTGATAGCCGATGACCTTGACATCGGGATTGAGCGCCGTCAGCGTCAGCCGTGCGGATTCGACCTTCGGCGTCCCGACCCGGTCGTTCGTATGCAGGATCTGGCGCTGCAAGTTGCTGAGGTCGACCACGTCGTGGTCGACGACGCCGAGCGTGCCCACTCCGGCGGCGGCCAAATAGTACGCCGCCGGTGAACCGAGACCACCGGCTCCGATCAGCAATACCTTGGCCTCGAGCAGCTTCGCCTGCCCGGCCTCACCGACCTCCGGCAAAATGAAGTGGCGACTGTAGCGCGCTAGTTGCTCGGTGGTGAACTGCCGGTCCTGGACCCAGGGGTATCCAGCGCCCTTCCACGCCCCGTATCCGCCGGACATCGACACGA
>JBBITY010000224.1:0-5998 GCA_037440565.1 Desulfurellales bacterium | reverse complement strand
GGCTGCCACTTGCGCGTCCGCGGATTCGATGGCCCGTTGCGTGGCGGCAACCTGCTCCTCGGCCGCGCGCACATCGGCCGCGGCGATGTCGCGTGCGGCACGCGCTTCGTCGATCTCCACCCGTGCGAGCACCGCCTGTTTGAAGAGCACTTCGGCCCGCCGTGTGTCCCTCGCGATCTTCTCCCGGCGCGCCGCCGCGGCGGCGAGGGCGGCGCGGGCGCGGCCAAGCTGGTTGCGGGCGGCCTGTGCCTCCGCTCCAGCCGCCCTGAGCGCGTTGATCGCGGCCGCCTTCGCCGCTGCGGCCTGATCGGCCCGGGCACGGATTTCCTCCGCGCCGATCTCGGCGACGAGGCTTCCCACAGCGACGGCCTCGCCTTCCTTGACGTGCAGCGCGGCCAGGCGGCCGGCCACCTTCGAGGCAACCACGACCGGATCGCCTTCGATCCGACCGCTGACCACGCTCAGCCCGTCCGGCGTCCGGGGCTGCCACAGACCCACGGACACGGCGAGCGCTCCCGCGCCAACGCCGATGAACCCGCCGACCGACACGACTGAAAGTTTCATCTTGATCCGCTCGGCACGCCGCGCGTTCAGCCTGTCGGCGTGGACGAGCGGGGCTTGCGGGCCGCGACCGAGATGCTGGCGACGCCGGCGGCGATGCGCCGCGCCTTTTCAATGCCTCCTACGGCGGCCGCCACCTCGGCGACGATGGGGTCCGGCGCAGCACAGCAGGCTGCTTCCAACAGCGCCGAGGCATCCGTCTCCTTCACGACTTCGAGATCGCCGAACCCCGCATCCGTGATGGCCTGCAGGTACTCGGCCTTCAGCGCGGCGCCGGCGACGCACCCCACGTACGCCTCGACGCTGGCTAACACGTGCTCGGACAACGGTGCACGCAAGACGATGTCCGACACCATCAGACGGCCGCCGGGTTTGAGGACGCGGAAGGCTTCGCGAAAGACGCGCGGTTTCTCGGGTGAAAGATTGATCACGCAGTTGGAGATCACCACATCGACGCTGGCGTCCTCGACCGGCAATGCCTCGATCGTGCCGAGCCGGAAATCCGTATTGCTGACGCCCGCCTTCCGTGCGTTCTCCTGCGCCTTGGCGACCATCGCGGGCGTCATGTCGACGCCGATGACGCGGCCCTCGGGGCCGACCGCGCGCGCGGCCAGAAACGCATCGAAACCCGCCCCCGAGCCGAGGTCGAGCACGGTGTCCCCTGGCTGCAGACGTGCCAGCGCCGTAGGGTTGCCGCAGCCCAGACCGAGGTTGGCGCCTTCCGGCACCGCGGTCATCTCTGCGGGGCTGTAGCCAATTTGCTCACTCACCGCCGCAGCGGCGCCGCAGCAGTCGCCGCCCGTGGCAGCTCTCTCAGCGAGGCGGCCATAGCGGTCGCGCACCGCCGCGCGGGTCGCATCCGCGTCGTCCGAACCCATTGCGTGCTCCATCGCCGGTTCTCCTTCCATGTGCATCCGTGCATACATCGGCGCAAAAAACTCAGCGCTCGTTCCTGGGGCAGCAGAGCGGGAGGATGTTCCGAAAGCGTCCGAGGATCTTCTCCATGCGCTCCACCATCTCGGGGCCATTGACCTCAAAGAAGACATGCCGGCCCTGCTTCTGGCGGCGTAGGACACCCGCCTGATGCAGGACGGCCAGATGCCGCGACACCACCGAGGCGTCCTGCGGAAAGTGCGCGGCGACGGTGCGGACGTCGCAGCGGCCCTCCGCGGTGAGGAACTTCACGATCTCCACGCGGACCGGCTCACAGAGCGCCTTGAACAGCTTGGAGTCGAAGATCTCCGCCAGCTCGCGCGCCGCCTTCTGGCGGCTTCTGCGGTTCGCAGTCGGCATCGGTTGCGAGCATACATGCACATCTATGCAAATGTCAACCCTCTGGATCAGGGAACTGCCAGAGGCGGCTGGCGCACCGGCGGCTCGGCCAGGAGGACCGCCAAATCCCCGTCAGGAAGACGCCGTCAAAGGTGCCGGCTCGTTCAAGCAGGGATCAGCTCGGCACGAGGCCTGAGCGCAACGACGAGCGGTTCGGTGTCCTCGGGATCGGACGTGACGATGTGGTCTCCATCCTCTACCAGCAGGGCGAGGGCCGCATCGATCACGTCTCTCCTTTTTTGCCATGGCCCGCAGCTCGCCCGCCGCACGGCCAAGGGCAGCATCCAGGGGCCGGATGTCGACCTCGTCGAGGCTGATCCCGTCGGGAAAACTAGACGCCGGGATCCCAAATGGGACCAAGATCGAGGACGAAGCCGGGGAGCACGGGGTCCCCAGCGAGGCGCTGAGGTTGGTCCTCGCGTTCTACGCTCCCGTCTGGACGGTACACGTACACGCACCGGGATGTCGGGTCGATGAGCCATCCGAGCTGCGCCCCGTTCGCGATGTACTCACGCATTTTCTCCTGCACCGTCGCAAGCGGATCGGAGGGCGACTTCAGCTCGATGACAAAATCGGGACACAACGGAAGAAACCGCTCGAGGCTCTCCGGCGGCAGGCCAGCCAGACGGGTGCGGCGGACCCAGGCCACGTCAGGTGAGCGGATGGCGCCATTCGGCAGCTCAAAACCGGTCGATGAATCAAACGCGACTCCGGCTCCCTCCCGGTCAGCCCAGTCAGAGACCTGTCGTGATAGCCTGATGTTTCTGGCACCGGTCCTTGCACCGGTCGGTGGCATGATGATGAGATCCCCTTCAGCGGTCAGCTCTAACCGAACGTCGCGGTTGATCTGGCAGGCCTCCCAGAATTGCTCCGGGGTCATCTTGATGCTCCGGGGAAGGTGCACGATCCACGGCTGCCGCTCGACGCCGTGTGCACGTCCAATCACGGCTGGCTCCTTTGCGTGCGAGAGCAACTCTCTCCCCCATGCAGCATGCGCACACCCTATCACACCCGAGCCCGTTGTCTCAATCGGACGGGACAGCAGAGCACGACGCAGCCTTCTACCTCAACACATGCGCCGCGACTGATCACTGCGTATCCTGTGGAGGGGCCCGTTTCAATTGAAGAGGCAGCCAGGGCTAAGAAGCTCTGCCGCATCACCATCCAGCCAAGTTCGCGGCCGCTGTTCGTCGAGGAAAGCAGTTCGACCGGCCTGACACGCGGTCACGAGAGCGGCGCAACCGCTCGATAGAGGGACAAGGTCCCGAGGATGGTCATTTCGCGGTGTGTTTCCGTCACCGACGTGAAACCGGCCTCTTCCATGAATGCCACCAGGCGGCCCTGCACGCTGTCCGACGTGGTTTCGAAGCCGTCCAGCAACTGCACGCCCAAGAACGCGACACGCATCAGCCGGTTCTGCGGCTGGCCCCAGTCGGCGATGTGCAGTTCGCCACCGGGTCGCAGGAGTTCACGCACGTTCGCGAGCGTGCGCCGTTTGTCCGCCGTGCCGAGGTGATGGAACACCAAACTCGACACCACCCGGTCGAACGAGCGTGGCTCGAATGGCGGTGCGAAGGCCATGCCGTGGTGGAACTCGATATCCGCGCCGGCTGCCGCGGCTTTCGCTTGCGCGATGGCGAGGATCTCGGGGTCGCCGTCGAGCCCCACGATCGTCGCCTCGGGACACGCCTGCTTGAGCATGATGGTCAGTGTGCCGGTGCCGCAGCCCAGGTCGAGCACGCGGCAACCGGGCCGCACGTGCACCTGCTCCACCAGCAGCCGTTTGAACTTCTCCTCCTTCACGAGTCGGACGAGTGGATCGTACAACCGCGTCAGCCAACGATAACCAAGCGCTGGGACGTAGGAAGTCGTCGCGTCCTTCATGTGCGGATCCGCGCGGTCAGACGCCGCTGGCGAGAAACCCGTCCGTGACATTGGCGAGGATGCCGGCGATCTTCTCTTCTTCCCGCGCCAGCGCTTCTTTGTCTCTCTCCGAGGTCACGTGCTTGGCGGCCATCCGCTCGCCGAAGGAGACGTGGAAGCACTCGTCCGCCAGGATGGTTTGCAGATGCCACTTCGTCACGGGATCGATGAAGTTCAGATACGCCGTGTAGGCGAAGCCCGCCCACGCGTCCACCACGTAGATGTATGCGAGTCGCTTCGCCAGCGAGTCCGCTTTCGCGTACTCATCCCACAGGCGGAAGTACTCGGCGTTCTGGATCTCGACGCGCCGGGGGTCGGGATAATACCTGTCGACCTGTCGCTCGCCGACCAGCTCGATCATCCGGTCGGTCCAGATCTTCGTGTGGCGAGCCTCGTCCCAGATGAGACGCGCGAAGCCGCCTTTGATTTCCAACTGCTGCGTGTCCTTCAGCCAGTCGCCGATGGTGATCACCGCATGGTGCTCGCCGACACGAAAGACGGCGAAGAGGCGGGCCAGCTCTTCGGGGCCTCGCTGGGTGGTGAAAAACGGCTGTGCCTTCTCCACCAGTCGGGCGGCGCCTTCCGCACCCAAGAGCTGGGCGAAGCGGCTCTCGGTGATTGGGGTTGGGTCCAATGTCATCGTTTCTCTCCTCCTGTCTGGGCTGGCCTTCTCCAGGTCCCATTTCGTAGGCAGGAGGATGCGCCGTTCACCCGCGAAATGCTTGAACGAACGTGCTATCGTCCTCTCGAAGCTTGTGAAAAATCCATGCAGGTGCAGACCG
This sequence comes from Desulfurellales bacterium, assembly GCA_037440565.1. GTDB lineage: Bacteria > Desulfobacterota > Binatia > HRBIN30 > CADEER01 > JBBITY01. Next base: position 1,400 of record JBBITY010000224.1, on the reverse strand, counting down.
CAACAGCGGCCGAAGGGCGGGAGCAGTGCTCCCGCCCTCAAGGTTGAAGCCGCGGTGCACTACAAGCCGGCCCCGGGGACCTCGGGCTCGCGGCTGATGCCCGACGTCGGTGGCCGTCCCCCGACCATAGACGGCGGCCAGTTCGACGGGCTGCCGCGGCCGCCGCCACGCGATTTGACCTCGGCTCCCGAACCACAGATAATTGGACATTCATGGCAAATCGTATCGTCATTGATCCTCGCATTCAACACGGCCGACCGGTCATTCGGGGGACCCGAGTACCGATTGTGCGCCTACTCGGCGGGCTGGCGCGTGGCATGTCGGTCGACGAAGTGTGCCGCGAGTACGACGTGACCGCGGAAGATGTCCGTGCCGCGCTCGCGTACGCGAGCCAGTTGGTCGAGGAAGAAGAACACCACACGTTGCCGTCCGCTGAGTGACCCTGGGTGCATTTTCTCATCGATGCGGACCTGCCCCGTTCCACCGCAGCAGTCATTCATCGCTACGGCCACGATGCGATGGATGTCCGCGATACCGATTTGCGCGGCGCCGCTGATCCGGCGATCGCAGCGTACGCCCGGGCAGAACGACGATGCCTGATCCCGGGCGACTTCGGTTTTGCCGACATTCGCAACTATCCACCTGCAGACTGTGCTGGCATTGTGGTCCTTGAACTTCCCCGACACGCAACGGCAACGTTCATCGTGGCGCTCGTCGAGAGCTTCCTTCGATGGAGCGACGTGCTCGAGCGCCTGCCGGGGCGTTTGGCGATCGTAGAGCCAGGGCGCATCCGGCTCAGACCGCGCTGATCCGCAACGCGCTACGAAAAGACAACGGGCGCATCTTAGGGCTGCGCCTCGCGTCTTTGCGATGCGGGGGCGTTTCTAAACTGTTCCGGCGGCCGGCGCCAATGCTGTCGGCGGACTTCGTCAAGGGCTCTCCACCAGTTCACGTAGTGGCTCTCCGCATAGCCCAGCTGTCCAGTGTAACAACGACGTGGGCCGATCGAACACCCGCCTGAGATTCACGGAGAGGCCATGACCGCCGCGAGTGAGATGGTGAATGCCCGTTACCTAGTCGACGACGTCGAGGCCGCCGTCGCCTTCTACACGAAGTTTCTCGACTTCAAAGTTCTCACGAGGTTCGTTCCCGCTTTCGCCGACCTCGCCCGCGGCAACCTGCGGCTGCTGCTCAGCGGACCGACAAGCTCCGCGGCGCGGCCAATCCCGGATGGCACCAAGCCGGGACCCGGCGGCTGGAACCGCATCCACCTCATCGTCGACGAAATCGATGCCGAGGTCACCCGTCTCCGCGCCGCGGGTGCATCGTTCCGCAACGACATGATGGCCGCGCGGGCCACGCTGGGCGTCGGCGCTCACTTGAACCGACCAACTGAACCG
>JBBITY010000223.1:0-6001 GCA_037440565.1 Desulfurellales bacterium | reverse complement strand
GGCGCCATCGATCTGTACTCCGACTCCACGTACCTGGTTCGCGGGGTCAGCGAGTGGATTCACAACTGGCAGCGGCGGGGATGGCGGACCGTCGAAGGCACACCGGTGCTCAATCGCGCGCACTGGGAAAGACTCGCCGAGCTCGTCGCGGCGCGCGGCAAGGCGAACCCCATCACCTGGCACTACGTCCCCAGTCACGGGGGCACACCGGGGAATGAGCGCGCCGATGCCATCGCCGTCGCGTACGCCGGCGGGCGGCGAATTCATCTCTATCGCGGGCCCTTGCACCGCTATCCAGTCCCGGTCTTCGATCTTCCGGAGGCGACCGGCTTGCCGCCGCGCAAGCCCATGTCGCGGGCACCGGCCAAAAAGGCGCCTGTCTATTCCTACCTCAGCGTGGTGAACGGCCGGCCGATGCGCCACGCCACCTGGCCGGAATGCGAGCGCCGCGTAAAGGGCCAATCGGGCGCCCTCTTCAAGAAAGCCATGAGCGCCGCGGACGAGGCGGCGATTCTCAAAGCATGGGGGTTCTCACCCGAGGATCTCACATCGTAAACGGCCTCCTCGCGACTTGACGATCGACCCGCAATTGCTCTAGCTTGGTCAGGTGACCAATATCACGCGGGTATGATTGTCGCGCGTCGGAAGACGGTCAGGGCGGGCCGGCGTGCCGCTCGCGGCGCCCGCCAAACGCCGGGCGATGAGCCCAAGGCTCGCACCCGCGGGCGGCGGTCGGCCGCCGAGGCCACGAGCACACGGGAGCGACTCCTGCGCCACGCGCAGCGCCTGTTCGCACGCAAGGGATACGGCGCCACGTCACTGCGCGAACTGGCCAAGGTTGCGGGCGTCCGGATGTTCACCATCCAGCACCACTTCGGGTCCAAGCAGCGCCTCTATGCAGAGATCATCCGTCGCTGGGACATGGAAGTGCAACAGCTCCTCTCCCGCGTCCTCGCCGAGTCCACAGAGTCCGCTCATCTGGTCGAACGCGTGGTGGACAGCCTCTTTGATTTCTTCCTGGCCAACCGGGCGCGCGTGGCGCTCAACGCGCGAGCGGTTCTGGGTGAAGGCGTGCCGCGGCGGCTCGTCCTCACCGACCAGAATTGGGTGCGTTTCGTCAACGCCAACATGGAGACTCACCAGTTGAGCCCATCCGGGCTGGATATCCGCCTGCTGCTGATCACCGTCGAAGGCATCCTGCACAATCACGTGCTGGCTGTATCGCACTACCGACATCTCTGCGGGCGCGACGTGACCGATGCCGCAGTCGCCGCGCGCGTCAAGCGACATCTGACGCAGGTGATCCTCCGGCTCGTCGGAGGGCATGCCGCGGAACTTCAATGACCGGGATCAACGATTCTGGGCCCGCGCAGGAGGAGTCATGGAACAGGGAGGAAAAGCTGGTTTCATGCACCACACAACATGGATGAAGCGCACGGCCGCCATCGCCGCCCTGGTCATGCTTGCATCGGCGCGCCCAACCAATGGTGAGGAGTTGGTGCCAGGCGATGTCCTGTCGCGCGAAAACTGGCAGCAGGCCAAGGACCTGCTGCCGCCGGAGGTCCTCCGCCATTACGAGCGAGGAGAATACGCAAGCCCCATCGTGCGCTGGGAAAACGGGTTGCAGCATTGGAGTCGAGCGTTCCTGGAAGCCACGCAGCGCAATGCGGCGACGCTGACACTGGATGAGAAGGGAGCCATCGTCGAGAAGGGGAGCGGGGAAAAGCCGCCGTACATTCAGGGCTTCCCGTTTCCGGGCGTAACGGCGGACGATCCGCAGGCGGGGATCAAGATTCTTTGGAACACCTACGCCGATGTATGGAACAATGGCAGCTTCCACAATAGCGTGCAAATCCACTGGGTGTCGACGGACGCTCTCGAACGAAGCGCGACGCAGGAGGTCTACTATCTCTACTACCAGGGCCAGCCGCGGCAATACATTCCGGTGCACAACCCCGACGATCTCCTCGTGCAGTTTCTTGCCATCACGGTTGACCCCGCCGATCTCAACGGGACTGCTGCTCTCAACTGGCGTTATCGTGACTCCGATAAGCGCGACTCCGTCTGGGCCTACGTGCCGGCGTTGCGCCGCGTCCGCGCCGTCTCGCCCGCCAACCGGTCCGACGGCTTCCTCGGCTCAGACATGAGCGAGGACGACGGGGCGTTCTTCGATGGAAAACTGGAAGACTTCACCTGGAAGCTGGTGGGCGAGCAAGATATCTTGCGGCTGGTGGATCCCTTCAACCTCCGGGGTGAGTGCCAAGACCGCCCGCTCCCCGGGGGCGGGTGGCGGGGCATCTTTCAGCGAGTCCCAGTGGTTGGCTTCCAGGATCCGGAATGGAAGGGGCTGCCCTGGGCGCCGATGAATTTTGCGCTGGCCCGGCGCCGCTGCTGGATCGTCGAGGGGATCCCCAAGGACCGGTACTACTTGTACGGTAAGGTGCAGCTTTTCATCGACAAGGAGGTCTATCAGGGCGCGTACAACCGCAAGTTCGATTGGCGCGGCGAGTTGGTGAACGTCTACACCGTCTTTGGCTCCCTCAATGGCATCCACGGCGAGGGAGATGACTACTACAGCAACGCCTGCATCGTGTACCAGGGCGCAGAAAACGTAAAGGCCAATCGGGCCACTGTGGTCACGCCGCCGAAGCTGGGAGGTGAGGAGCCCCCCAACGACCGCCGCATAAAGCACGATCCGCAGTTCTTCTCCCCCCAGTCGCTGGGCCGCTTCGGAAAGTAGGGCGTGCACTCGCGGGAGCGGGTGAGGGTGAGGGTTCCGATTGAACTTGCGGAGGAGTAGGGCGAGTCTGCTCCGGGGGATGGCAACGCTCGGCGCCGCCGTGCTGACGCTCGGCAGGTCGTACCGCCGCTTCGACTGGAGCACGGGAGAGGACGAGCGCTACAAAGCGCGCACGGTAGATGGCTGGAATCTGTCCTTATACCGGTACCGGGCTGCGGGAGAGCCGCATCCGTTCCCCGTGATTTGCAGCCACGGCATGGCGGGCAGTCACCTGATCTTCGACCTCCATCCCGAATACTCGCTCGCGCGGTACCTCGCCCGCCGAGGCTTCGATACGTGGCTCGTCGATCTGCGAGGGCGCGGAGAGAGCTGGCCGGACGGAGGTCCGACTCCTCGCCTGCAGTGGAACTTCGACGACTTCGCGGAACGCGATCTGCCGACCGTCGTCGAGCAGGTATGCGAGATCGCCGGCAGTAAACAGGTTTTCTGGATCGGCATGGAGATGAGCGGCCAGGCGCTGTACGCGGCGGCGATCCGCGGAGCCGCGGGCGCCGTCCGCGGGGCGGTGACCTGCGGCTCGCCCGTGTTGACGCCGCCGACCGCTCGTGTCCCCGGTGTGACCTCGGCCCCCAAGACACGGCGCGGTGGACGCGTGCCGTTCCGGAGTGGCGCGCGCTTAGCCGGCCCTGTCCTCGCGTACGGCGGTTTTCGCGTGCTGGAAAGCAGCTTCCGTTGTTGCAATACGGATCCGCTCGTCGTCGCGCGCTACTTTCGCAATGGAATACCCGACGAGGCCACGGATCTGATCGATCAATTTGCCGGCTGGATTCGCGATCGTTCAATGCGCAGCCGCGATGGCTCCGTGGTGTACTCGGAGCGGCTTGCGGAAGTGAGGTTGCCGCTTCTCGTGCTCGCTGCCGCTCATGACCTGCAGCGTCCTCCCGACGCGGTGCGTGCCGCTTTCGACGCCTTCGGCAGCGCCGACAAGACGTTCGTCCGCGTCGGCATCGCTGATGGCTTCAGCGTCGATTTCGGCCACGACGATCTCCTCGCTGGGCTGGCCGCGCCCACCGAGGTGTTCCCGAGAATCGCCGATTGGCTCGCCGCGAGGAGCGGCACATGACGCCACACCCGCAGCGATATTTCGCCAATCGGGGAGGTAGTCTGGGAGCATTCGGCGGATCGTAGTGCGCCTGTTTGCGGGTGGCGTCGCAGGAGTCGGAAATGGTCCGCGGCGTGCTCGCCGCCTTGGCGGCAACCATCTTGTACAACCTGTCCGTCGTGATTCAAAAGAAGAAGGCGCAGCAGGCCTCGACGTCTGGACTTCGCCTCGTTGCGTTTTTGGCCACGAAACCGCTGTGGCTGTTCGGAGTTGGCTTGCAGACGGCCGGGTTGGCTTTTCATTTCTTTGCGCTAACGAAGGCTCCGGTGACAGTGGTTCAGCCGGTCATCGCAGCGGGCGTCGTGTTCGTGGCGATCTTCGCGGCGCTTCTGCTCGGCGAACGACCCGGGCGCCAGGAATTGGCCGGCATGGCCACGGCGATGAGCGGCGTGACCGTGCTTCTCGCGACAATCGGAGAACCGGTCGTCATGAAGCGCGTGCGAGCCGCCGAACTGAGCGCCGCCATCGTCGCACTCGCAGTCTTGATCGCCTTGCTGCTGGCCGCGACGGCGTGGCGGCGGGTGGCGACGGCCTCTATGGCCGCCGCGTTCATGGGCGTCGCCGCGGGTCTGGCGCAGGGCATGTCCGACGCCATGAACCGTTTGATGGGCGCGTGGCTGTCTCCGGGAGACGGCTGGGTACCGACTGCGGCGATCGGGGGAGCGGCCGCTGCTTGTCTACTGGCGTTCGGAGTCGTCGGTCTCGTTGTCACGCAAAATGCGCTCAGGTTGTACCGCGCAAACACGGTCGTGCCGTGCATGCTGACCGCGCAGCTCTTGGTGCCGGTGGGCATGGCAACGGCGTTGTACGGACAAGCGTTGCCGTCCGGAATTGTCCCGGAAATGACCTGGTTGGCAGCGTTCGTTCTCGTGATCGTGGGTGTTGTGGCGCTTTCCACCTCGACCCAGGTCGCTTCGAAGTTCGTGCCGCCGACCTAAGATGTCCCTTCGGCACCGTATCCGGGAATCGCCCTTCGGCAGGTTCGGAGCGAGCCCTACCCACCGCTTTGCACGACAACGCGGCGCCCCTCGCGCAGGCCCGTGTCGTCGGACACGACCACGATCTCCCCGCCGGTGAGCCCCTTCGTCACCCACACCTGATCGCCGCGGCTGCCGGCCGTCTCGACCGCTGTCTGGCGCACGCGGCCGTCGCTGAGCGTCCACACGAAGCTGCCGCTGGTACTGTCGCGCCGGATGGCCGCCGCCGGCACTGTCAGAGCCGCACCGTCTGCCCGCGCGCCGGACGCGGATTCGAGAAAACTCACGCGTGCGCTCATATCGGGGAGCAGGTGCGCGTCGGGTTCCAGGATCTGCACCTCCACCTTCAGCGTGCCCTTCTGGCGATCCACCTGCGGATAGAGCTTCACCACGGTCGCGGCGTAGCGGCGGTCCGGATAGGCGTCGGGGATCACCTCCGCCGGCTGCCCGAGCCGGACGCGATTCAAGTCCGCTTCGTTGACGTCGACCTCGGCGCGCAGCTCCGTCATGTTGGCCAGGCGAATGAGGTCCCCCGAGCCCGCGAATCCGCCCGGCACCGCAATTTCGCCCACCTCCTTCAGCTTGGCGAGCACGACGCCGTCGCTGGGGGCGCGCAGCGTGGTGTACTCCAGGTTGACGCGGGCCTGGGCCAACTCGGCCTCCGCCCGTGCCACCGTGGCCCGTGCCACCTCGGCCTTGTTCTTCAGCACGTCGAACTCCTGCTGCGAGATGACGGCGGTTGCGCGCAGCGCTTCGCCGCGCGCCAGCTCCGCCTCCGCCAGCCCGCGGTTGGCCTGCGCCACCTTGTACGCCGCCTCCGCCTGCGCCAGCGCCGCGCGGTAATCGCGATCGTCGAGCTGCACGAGCGCATCGCCATGAAGGACGCGCTGCCCTTCCTCCACGAAGTAGCGGTCGATGCGTCCCGGCACCCGCACGCCGATGGACACGTACCGATCGCGCGTGACGACGTACCCGGAGCCCGAGAGAGTCGGTAGCGCCGCTCCCCCCTCGGCCAGCCGCGCGGCGCGTGCGACGCGCACCGTCACCGGACGATCCGCCGCGCGCACGGCGACCAGAACCGCTGCACCGGCCGCGACCGCCACGGCCGCCAGCGCCCGGCGC
>JBBITY010000222.1:0-6006 GCA_037440565.1 Desulfurellales bacterium | reverse complement strand
CGAGGCGGCCCGAGCGAGCACCCCGCTCGCAGCCCCCAGTTGGCGCGAAGGCCGACGGGAGGGGTTTTGGGATCGGCTCTAAGCCCGAAGCGAAGAAAATGCTCACCGCAGAGGCGACGAGAACGCAAAGCCGACAGTGGGAGGAGACGGGACTTGTCGCCGCCGGGCTGATCGTCGCCGCCGCCCTCGTCCTGACCGCCGCCGCGCGCGCCGAGATCGCACCGGGAGAGGTGCTCGGCCAGGAGAACTGGCAAGAGGCGCGCGGCCTCCTGCCGGAGGAGTTTCTCGAATGCTACCGGCGCGGGGAGTTCCGCCATCCGGTGATGTCGTGGACGATCGAGGCGATCGGGGACGAGCCGGTGTTCAGCGCCGCCTTGAAGGCCAACGAGGGGCGCTACGCTCTGAACGACGATGGCGCGATCGTCGACAGGCAAACGGGCCGACCGCCGGACGCGATCTACGGCTGGCCGTTCCCGCGCATCGATCCGGCCGATCCCCAAGCAGGAACCAAGATCGTGTGGAACTATTTCTACACCCTCTATTACGGAGGCAACGCCCACTACCGGACCGATCTGCTCTGGATCTCGCGCGCCGGCCTCGACCGGGCGATCGAGGTGGACAGTTACGTCAAGCACTACGACGGCCAGCATCCCCGGTTCCGCGAAGCCGACGGGGCCGGCGACCTGCTGACCCAGATGCTGGCCGAAGTGCGCGCGCCGGCGGACGTGGCCGGCATCGTGTCCCTGGCATGGCGGTACCGGGATGCGCGCCGGCGCGATTCGGTGTGGACGTATCTCCCGGCGTTGCGCCGCGTGCGTCAGGTTTCCCCGGCCAATCGATCCGACGGATTTCTCGGTTCCGACTTGTCGCAGGATGACGGGGCGTATTTCGACGGCAAAGTGGAGGACTTCACCTGGAAGTTGATCGGGGAGCAGGACCTGCTGGTGCTCTTCGACCGCCCGTCGTTCGACGACCCCGCCCGCCTGCAGCGGCTGCCCGACGGCGGCTGGCGCATGATGGTGTCTGGCAAGGCGCGCGTCGGGTTTCAGCAGCCTGGGTGGCAGGGTGCGTCCTGGTGTCCGCTGCAAGAGGTGCTGATCCGCCGGCCGCACTGGATCGTGGAGGCGATTCCCAAGGACCCGTACTACTTGTACGGGAAGATGATCTTTCGCTTCGACAAGGACCTGTACCTCGGCAGTTACAGCTCGAAGTACGATTGGAAGGGCAATCTTCTGACCTCGTACAGCGCGATCCGGACGAACATCATCAAGACGGGTCCGGGCGAGTTCTGGGGCTGGGCCGGGGGCGCCGTCGCCCTGGCGATCAACTGGAAGCTCCATCGCGCCACCGCCGCGGGCATCGCCGCCGGCGCCGACGTTCCCGCCGACTCCCGCATTCCGTTGTCCGCCGACCTGTTTTCGCTCCAGCGGTTGACCGAGCGGGGACGGTAGAAGCACCCGCTTCGAAAACGGCGGCAGCGGTAGACGACCTCTCTGCGAACCGCTACGGTCCGGCACGATGTCCAGCTTCCGCCCGGCGCTCCGCAATCCGTGGTGGATCCCGCCCTTTCTCGGCGGCGTGCCGGAAATCGAGCCGCGCTTGATCAGCCTGCTCGGCCTCGTCTCGCTGGCGTTGTTTTTCGAACAGTACGACAACTCCATGCTGACCGCGGCGCTGAAGTTCATCGCCCAGGATCTGGACATGGCGGAGCGGGATTTGGGCGGCTTTCTGGCGGCGATCCGCCTTGGGGCGGTGCCCGCCTTCTTGCTCGTGCCGTTTGCCGACCGCATTGGGCGCCGGCGCATCTTTCTCGCCTCGGTGGTCGGGTTCAGCATCGGGACCTGCCTCACCGGCTTCAGCCGGACTCCGGGGCAGTTCGTGGCGATGCAGACGCTGACGCGCACCTTCATGATGACGGGCTCGGCGGTCGCCGTGGTGATTGTGACGGAGGAGTTCCCCGCCGCCCACCGCGGCTGGGCGATCGGCATGCTCGGCGCGCTCTCCGCGTGCGGGCACGGGCTGGGCGCGGGTCTGTTTGCCGCCATCGACGCCCTCCCCTTCGGGTGGCGTTCGCTGTATGCGGTGGGCCTGGTCCCCCTGTTCGTGCTGCCGCGGTTCCGGCGTCAGATCGAGGAGACCGGGCGTTTCAACCGCCACCGCGCCGGCCGGCCGGCGCGCGGGAGTCCGTTCACGCTGTCCGAGTGGTACCAGCCGCTGGCCAGCCTGGCGCGCACCCACCCCTTGCGCGCCGCCGTATTGGCGGTCGCCGGTGGGTTGTTTGCGATCGGCGAAGCGTCGGTCTTTCAATTCACCGGCTACTTCACTCAAACGGTGCACGGCTGGTCGCCGGGGCAGTTCTCGCTGATGGTCATCCTTGGCGGTGCGATCGGGATCGTCGGCAACGTCGTCGCCGGACGACTCGGCGACACCATCGGCCGGCGTGCGGTCGGCTTCACCTTCTTCGTGCTCTTTCCTCTGTTTGCCTGGATCTTTTATTACGGGCCTGGGTGGACTCTGCCCGCAGCGTGGGTGGGTTTCGTATTCTGCAATTCTGCGGCAGGCATGATCCTTCGCGCCTTCTCGGCAGAGCTGTTTCCCACCTCGCATCGGGGCACATCCGCGGCAGGGCTCTCGCTCGTGCAGACACTGGGTTGGGCGATCGGGCTCGCCCTGGTCGGCCTCGGAGTCCGGGAGCCGGGCGACATCGCCCGGATGACCAGCCTGATTTCCCTCGTCGCGCTCGCCGGCGGTTTCGTCCTGCTCTTCCTGCCCGAGACGGCTCGCCACGAGCTCGAACTGCTCAGCGACGCAATACACCCTCTCCCCTGACCCCCTCGAGACACCATGGCGAAACCAACGATGCGCCAGGGACATCAGCCTCAGGTGCGCGACCGCACCGGGCGGGAGTTGCGGATCCTGCCGGGTCGGCCGCAGCCGTTCGGCGTGACCGAGACGCGCCATGGCCTGAACTTCGCGGTCTTCTCCAGGCACGCCACGGCGGTCACCCTGGTGCTTTTCGCCAGTGGCCAGCATGAACCCGTGCTCGAGCTGCCGCTCGATCCCGTTCTGCATCGCACTGGCGACGTCTGGCACGTCGAGCTCGCGGGCCTCGACCCGGGCACACGCTATGGCTGGCGGGCCGACCGCACCGCGTCTCGCGACGGCGCGGCTCACCGGTTCGACGCTTCGAAGGTGCTGATCGATCCGTACGCGGTCGCCCTGACCGGTGCCAGCGTGTGGGGCGAACGATACACACGCGCGGGCGAGCCCGTCGGCTACGCGGCCCCCCGCCGGCGATCGCTGTTCGTGAACAACGAGTTCGACTGGGACCTGGTGCGTCCGCCGCGCATTCCACTCAACGACAAGGTGATCTACGAGCTGCACGTGCGCGGCTTCACGCGGCATCCCTCGTCCGGCGTGGTCCACCCGGGCACCTATCTCGGCCTGGTGGAAAAGATTCCCTACCTGCAGGAGCTGGGCGTCACCACGGTCGAGCTGCTGCCGGTGTACGAGTTTGACGAGAACGAACTGCAGCGCGTCAACCCCGTCACCGGCGAGCGGCTGAAAAACTTCTGGGGGTACAGTCCGATTTGCTTTTTCGCGCCCAAGGCCGGGTACGCGGTGAACGGCCGCGACGGCAACCAGGTGCGCGAGTTCAAGACCATGGTGCGCGAGCTGCATCGCGCTGGGATCGAAGTCATGCTGGACGTCGTCTTCAATCACACGGCCGAAGGCGGCGGCGGTCCGGGCGACCCGACCTATTCCTTTCGCGGTCTGGACAACTCCGTGTACTACATCACGGACCCCGTCACCGGTGCATATCGCGACTACTCGGGATGCGGAAACACGCTGAACTGCAATCACCCGGTCCTCCGCAACCACATCCTCGACGCGCTGCGCTACTGGGTGGCGGAGATGCACGTCGACGGCTTCCGCTTCGACCTCGCCTCCATTCTCGGGCGTGGGCGGCAAGGCGAAGTGCTGGCCAATCCGCCGCTCCTCGAACGCATCGCCCACGACCCCGTGCTGGCCGACGCGATGCTCATCGCGGAGGCGTGGGATGCCGCCGGTCTCTACCAGGTGGGCAGCTTTCCGGCCTGGAAGCGCTGGGCGGAATGGAACGGACCTTTTCGCGATGACGTGCGCCGCTTCGTGCGCGGAGAGCCGGGTTTCGCCGCGCGTCTCGCCACTCGCCTTGCCGGAAGCGCCGATCTCTTCGAGCGCTCGGGACGCAGCCCGTGTCACTCGATCAACTTCGTCACCTGCCATGACGGCTTCACGCTCGCCGACTTGGTCGCCTTCGACCGCAAGCACAATCTGGCCAACGGCGAGGACAATCGGGACGGACTGACAGAAAACTTCAGTTGGAACTGCGGGGTCGAAGGGCCGACCGACGATCCGTCGGTCGTCGCCTTGCGCGGCCGCCAGGTCCGCAACTTCCTCGCCATCCTCATGCTGTCGCAGGGGACGCCGATGCTACTCGCCGGCGACGAGTTCGGCCGCACCCAGCGCGGCAACAACAACGCGTACTGCCAGGACAACGACATCAGTTGGGTCGACTGGTCGCTGCTGGAGCGCAATCGCGACCTCTTCCGCTTCACGAAAATGCTCATCGCCTTCCGGCGCGCGCATCCCGCATTGCGGCGGCCGAACTTCCTCACCGGGCTCGGCACAGCGGAGCATCCGCGCCCTGATGTCACCTGGCACGGCGTCCGGCTCAATGCGCCGGATTGGGGAGCCGAATCGCGCGCGCTGGCCATGCACCTGGCGGGCGAGCACGCGCCCGCGCCGGACTGCGACATCTATTTCGCCGCCAACGGCTCCGACCGCGATTTGGAATTCGAGGTCCCCCCATCACCGGCACGCACGCACTGGGTGCGCGTCGTCGACACCGCTGCCCCGAGTCCACATGACATCGCCGAGGAAGGGCGCGAAGAGCAACTGCCCAGTCGGACCCCCTTGCGCGTCAAGGCGCACTCCTGCGTCCTCTTGCGCTCGATGTGAGACGCCGCCTCCGCCCACTTGCCCGTGCGGAGCGCCCCCGCGGAAGGGTCGATTGACAAAGTGGCATGGGAATTGAAGAGTCTGACGGTTACGCATGAGACGCCCCCCGGAATTCTCTTTCCGCACGCGCGCCAAGGCTCTGCAAATGCTGGCGCGGGAGACCTTTGACGTGCTCATCATCGGGGGCGGCATCACCGGCGCGGGGGTAGCGCGCGACGGGGCTCTGCGCGGACTCAGCGTCGCGCTCGTCGAAGGCCGCGACTTCGCCAGCGGCACGAGCAGCCGCTCGTCCAAGCTCATTCACGGCGGGTTGCGCTACTTGCAGCAGGGCGATGTCGGGCTCGTGCGGGAAGCGGCAACCGAACGGCACGCGTTGCGGAAACTGGCGCCGCATCTGGTGCGCCCGGCCCAGATGCTCGTCCCAGTGAGCAGCCGGGCGGGCTACGCGAAAATCAGCGTCGGCCTGTGGACGTACGATCGCCTGGCCGGGGTATCCGGCGAGGAACGCTACCGCATGCTGTCGAAGGGGGAGACCCTGGCGCTGGAGCCGCTGCTCCGTCCGGAAGGACTGTACGGTGCGGGCCTGTATTACGAGTACGTGACCTATGACGCACGGCTGGTGATCGAAGTACTCAAATCAGCCGCCTCACTCGGTGCGGCCATCGCCAACCACGCCGCCGTCGTCGGCTTCGTCGGTGACGAGAACCGGATCGAAGGAGTCGCGGTCCGGGACCGAATAACCGGCGCGGAGCTGGTGGCCCGCGGGCGCGTGGTCATCAACGCCGCCGGTCCGTGGGTCGATGCCGTGCGGCTGTTGAGTCAGCCGCGCGAGTCGCCGCGGCTCCACCTCACCAAGGGCGTGCACGTCGCCCTTCGGCACGACCGGTTGCCGCTGTCGCGCATCGTGGTCATGAACGCACGGGACCGACGCGGCGTGTTCGCCATCCCGCGCGGCCCGGTCACCTATCTCGGCACGACGGATACCGATTACCTGCAGCCCGA
>JBBITY010000221.1:0-6022 GCA_037440565.1 Desulfurellales bacterium | reverse complement strand
AAGCCGTCGAACGAGAGCTCGTACTCCTTCATGCCGCGGTAGCCGAGGACCGGGATCTCCGTGCCGGTGAGCCCTTGGTCCACGAACTCGGCGTCGCCGGGCGCCCCGGAGCCTCGCGTCTTGGGGGCGAGGAACATCGAGAGGCCGCCGTGATCGGGGTTCTTCGGATCGGTGCGCGCGAGGAGAATGCCCCAGTCGGCGAACTGGGCGTAGCTGGTCCACACCTTCTGACCGTTGACGACGAACTCGTCTCCGCGGCGCTCGGCACGGCAGCGTATCGCGGCGAGATCCGAGCCCGCGTTCGGTTCAGAAAAGAGCTGGCACCACAACTGCTCCGCGCCGAGGATCTTGGCCAGATGGCGGCGCTTCTGCTCCTCGGTGCCGTGGGCAATCAGCGTCGGACCGACCAGATTCACGCCGATACGGCCGATGATCTCCGGCGCCTGAATGCGGGCGAACTCTTCCTGCAGAATGTAGTTCTCGACGATCGTCGCGCCGCGGCCGCCGTATTCACGGGGCCAGTGGACACCGACCCAACCGCCGGAGTGCAGCCGTCTCTGCCAGTCCACGAGGAAGGCGACCTCTTCCTCGAGCGACTGCGGTTCGGGGAAACCCTCCGTGCCCCAGCCCGGCGGCAGGTTCTCCTGAAGCCAAGCCCGCAACTCGCGGCGGAACGCCTCTTCACTCTCGGTGAAGGTCAGGTCCACGCGCACCTACCCCTGACACCTGGCCCCCGTTCAGATCGCCCCTCTGGCTCGCAATCCTTGTATCGCTGCGGCATCCATTCCCAGGAGGTCGCGCAGCACGTCTTCGGTGTCGGCACCCAGGGCTGACGCCGGGCCGTAACGCGGCTGGACCCCGTCGATCTTGATCGGGCAGCCGACCTCGCGCACCCTGCCGAAGCGGGGGTGCTCGTACGCGATCACCATGTCGCGCGCCAGCACTTGCTCGTCCCGTAACGCTTCGCCGATGCTGTTCACCGGTGCGCAGGGGACGTGGCCGCGCAGCCGCGCGAGCCACTCGGCGGTCGTCTTGGTTCGGAAGGTGTCCTTGAGCAGCCGGATCAACTCCTCGCGGTGCTCCAGGCGGTCAGCAAACGTGGCGAAACGCCGGTCGCGCAGCAAGTGCGAAAGCTCCATTCGCTCCGCCAGGCGCCGCCAGAATTTCTCCTTCATGCACGTGACGACGATGAAGCCGTCGCGGGTGGGAAAGCTCTGCGACGGGACCAGGGAGGCATGGGCCGAGTCCGCCAGGCGCTGCGGCTCCCAGCCTCGGTTCAGGTTCCAGACCGCGAAGTAGTTGAGCATCGAGATGGCAGTGTCCAAGAGGCTCACGTCGACGTCGCAGCCGACGCCCGTTTCGCGCGCGCGCAGCAAGCCGATGAGCAAGCCCACCGCCGACATCAGCCCGCCGGAGAAATCGACGATCGAGATCCCGCACTTGGTCGGTGGCGTCTCCGGATCGCCAGTCACGCTCATGAAGCCCGCCAGGCCTTGCAAGAGATGGTCGTACGCCGGGTCCGCGGCGCGCGGTCCCGTGCGCCCGAAGCCGGAGAGGGCACAGCACACGATGCGCGGGTTGACGTCCTTCAAACTGGCGTAATCGAATCCGAGCTTGGCGGGCAGGTCGCCGCGCGGGTTCGAGTACACCGCGTCGCACACTTGCACCAGCCGGCGAAATACGGACCGGCCTTCCGGCACGCGCAGGTTGATGGTGATCGAGCGCGCATTGCGATTCAGCGACTGGAAATACAGGCTGTCGCCCGCCTCGGCGTAGGGCGGCACGGCTCGCGCCTCGTCGCCGCCCATCGCCGGATCCTCCACCTTGAGAATCTCCGCGCCCAGGTCGCCGAGCATCATCATGGCGTACGGCCCAGCGCCGAGCTGGGTGAAGGCCAGGATTCGCAGGCCCGCGAGCGGCAGCTCCATCACGCTCCCACCGCCTGCCGCGCCGTGGCCTGCCGAACCGCGCAGGGCGCGCTGAGCGCCCGCACGTCCGGCGCGCGCTCGAGCTCATCGACGGCTGTGACGATGGCCGTCACCTGTTCAGGGGGCAAGGTGCGACTGGCATTGCGGCGGAACTTCGCGCGCACTTCGTCATCCAGCAACGGGCGCTCGGCACTGCCGCGATTGATGGGTTCGTGCCATTCGAGGGTGCGCCCGTCACGCATCGTCACGCGCACGCGCCCGGGAAAGCGCCGCGGAAAATCCGCGTCCGGATCGGGCCGGTAGACGACCCGATCCGACACGCGCAGCACGGCGGGATCGCGAATGGCGTCGTCGGTGAAGTCGTCGACGTCTACGTGCCCGCGTACCAGCATGCAGGCGACGGCGTACGGCAGACTGAACTTGGCGTCGTAATCGGCCTGCGGGACGCGTTTGGTCGCCGCCGGCTCGCACACGATCGGAATCTCGCGCGCCGAGATAAAGCACTCGACGCGCTCGATTTCCTCGGGCGAGTAGCCAGGCGACCGGCGCACCGCAGCGGCACAGTCGATGAACGCGTGGGTGTAATGGCAGCAGGGGTAGGGCTTGAGCGCGATGTCGAGCAGTTCCCATCGCTCTCCGAGGTCGCGGGTCAAAGCGTCGAGGTCCCAACCAGCGTCCCCGAGGTGGCTGCGGTACAAGCTGAAGCGCCCATCGAGGACGCCGCGCGGCCCGGTGAAGCCGCGCTGGGCCAATTCTGCGGCGACCAACCCGCCGTGCGCCGCCCAGCCGGCGTGGACACGCTTGGCCCAACTGCCGTCGGTGAGAAACTCCAGCGAGCCGGCCGCCATGCTGCCGCAAAGGCCCAGTGCGTGCGCAAGTTGGGCCGGATCGAGACCAGCCAACTTCCCCGCCACCAGCGCAGCGGCAAAGGTGCCGCAAATCCCGGTTGGGTGAAAGCCGCGATCGTGAAAGCTGCCGCGCGCGACGAGGCCGACGCGGACGGCGCTTTCGAGCCCGATCACGAGGGCGGTGAGAAAACGCTGCCCGTCGACCTCCGTCGCCTCCGCCGAGGCGAGGGCCGCCGGGGCCACGCTGGCACTCACGTGCACGACCGAGGCCTGATGCGTGTCGTCGAAGTCGATCCCGTGCGCGAGCGTGCCGTTGATCAACGCCGCCCAGGCGGGGGGCAATCCCTCCGCAAAGCCGATCACCGTCGCCAGCCCACCGCCGCCCAAACCGCGCGCGGCCTCATACGCCATGCGCGCAAACGGCATGGTCGACGAGGCCAGCGCCACGCCGAGCACGTCGAGCAGATGCAGCTTCGCCTTCGCGACCACGGGTGCCGGAAGACTGGCGTACGTGAGACGTGCGGCGAAAGCGGCGAGAGCTTCGCTGGCCGTAGGCATGATCAGACCCCTGCTTGACACTATTGGTCGCGTACCTATATGCGTCACCGCATCGAATCAAGAACGGGGGGGACCACATGGCCGAAACGGCGCGGCCGTTCAAGAACATCATCCGCGATCAGGGCGTCGAGGACGCCGAGCCGGTCGACGCGTATCTCGGACGGATCGACGCGTTCATCGCAGCGCACAATCCCTACCACCAGAACAGGGTGATTGCCGCCATCGGCAACGGCACCGCCTCCATCGATGTCGTGCGCCGCTACGCCAAGGAGCTCTACTACCTCGGCGTGTGGATGACGCCCGAGTTCGCCTTGCTGATTGCCAACGCCCCAGATGCGGACCGGCTGACCCTCGACCATTCCGAGCACTACGCGCATTGGTGTCAGAACTTCGCCGATGAGACGGGGTTCCTGCGCGACCCCAACCACGTGCTGATGAAGGTGGAGATGTGCCGGCAGCTCGGTATTTCGGACGAGGAGCTGCGGGCATACACGCCCATGGCCGAAACGATCGGATCGATCTACACGCTGCTCTACTACTGCCGGCGCTCGTACGAAGAGGGTCTGGCGGCATTCGGCTACGCGCGCGAACGGGTGGCGGGAATGAGCGGATACGCCGAGACCGTGTACAACGGGCTCGCCAAGTATTACGGCATCAAGGCCAAAAACATGGAAGTGCACGCTTACGCCGAGCCCGAGCACGGCGACAAGGCGCTGGAGCTGTTCCGCAAGGTGCTGATCACGGCCGACGCGCAGCGCCGCTGCCGCCGCGCCATCGAGCACACGATCCTGACCAACGAGTGGCGGACGCGGGCGATGAACCGCTGGCTGGACGGGCAGGAACGAGGGCGGAGGACGGGGGACTGACCCGGGCGCCGAGGAGGCGAAAACCGGCAGGGGAGGGCGGGAGCAGTGCTCCCGCCCTCAAGAGTGGAACTGCCGCCCGGCGCCGCGTGCGCGAGGGGTGGGGCTTCGCTCCACCGCAACAAGTTTTTCACGAACTTTCAGTCCCGAGTCATCGGCCCGAAGATCTCTTCGACGTGTTCATCCGCTGCCCTGATTGCGATCACGCGCACGCCGGCGTAATTACCCTTGGGGAAGAAGACGAAGCCGCTGACGGGAACGCCCGTCTTCAGTTCCTTCTCGCCGAAGTAAAGTCCGCCGAGCTGCTCGCGGATGTGCCGCTCGGTCTCGGTCTTCGACTTGTGGAAACCGCCGATCGAGCCGGCCGCGACGCCGATACCGGCACCGATGGCTGCACCTTTGCCGGGATCGCCCGCGCCGGCGCCTAGGATGGCGCCCGTGGCGGCGCCGAGAACGCCGCTCAGCAAGGCGCCAGCACCGGCGCCGCGCAGGCCCGCCGCGAGCTCCGTCGCCCCGCCCGCTTGCCGCGCCGCCTCCTCCAGGGAGAGAGGCGCGACGCGTTGCCCCTGCGCGTCGACTGCGAGGATCCGATCTGCGGAGAGCTGATACGTGTCGGCCGCGCCGCTCGAAACGCCGACCGCGATGGGGGTCAGGTTGCCGAATGTGTCGGCCTGGCGCGCGACCACGCGAATTTCGGACGAGACGGTCTCGGGCACCACCACGCGTGGCGCTTCCACCGGCTTGGCAGCGCAACCCGCTACGAGGATCGCGCTCGCGATCACCGCGCCGGAAGCCGCCCAACGCTTGCCTTTCATATTAACCTCCTTTGGTTAGAGTTCGAGGATTCAAGGGTTCGAGGGGCCAAGGGTGCTGCCGGGTGTGGCGGGTGTGCCCGGCGGGCTTTCCCCCGGTGACGCCGTCTTCCTGTCCGGCGGCGGCCGGAGGTAGAGTGTTTCGCCGGCGAATGCCGCAACCGGGGCGCGGCGGACGCCAGCGTTCAACGTCGCGGAAACGATCTGATCTTCCGATTCGACCAGACCCACATGGTATGCCTGGCCGCCCGCCAAATACGCAACCAGATCACCCGGTTGCGGGGCCAGAGCGGTCGTCCACCACTGCGCGGAGGCCAGCGAGGCCGTGTCGGTATAGGGCACGTCCAACCCCGACTCGCGCAGGAGTCGCCAGACGAATGTCGAGGCGCTGGTGTAATCCGGGGAGTCCGGATCGAGCGACGCTGCCACCGCGTCCAGATCGACGTGCGTTTCAAACACGTGCGGGGCGGGCGGCGGTCCGACGATTCGCCACCACCCACCCGGGTCGTCGGGCGTCAGGCGGTAGGTTCGCGTTTCGATGCGTTCGTCACGGTGGACCTTTCCGGCCTGCACGTCTGCCGTCACCGTGTACGTGACATCGACCTCCACGTCGGCGCCGCGGATCCGAGGCGTCTGGACCTCGTAGCCCCTCACGGCGAGAACGCGATCCCAGGCCGGTTCCAGCTCCCAGGTCACGAGGTGAGCGACATTCGCCCACGACCGCGGCTGGAGTCGGTCCCCGTGACCGTCGGCGCGGCAAAACGCTCGGACAGTTGCGAGTGGATCGGCCGCCACCGCAGGGCCGGCAACCGCCAACAACGCGAGCGCGGAAAGTAAACGAGACATCGCATCCCAGCTCGATTCGCGTGGCCGCGCGCGCTCCCGCCAGCCCGATCCTTCCTCCCTCTTAGACGCTGTGGCGGCCGTTGGCAATCCGTAGCGCGGGACTCGGGTGGCCTTCGCCGTGGCCCGTGTGAATAATGACGCGGGGAAAAGGGAACCGTGGGATACCA
>JBBITY010000220.1:0-6025 GCA_037440565.1 Desulfurellales bacterium | reverse complement strand
GCCGCCCGGGCCGGTGCCAGTGACGGCGGCGAGATCGAGGCCGCGTTCCTTGGCGAGCTTGCGCGCCGCCGGGGTGGCGGCCACGGCGCCGCCGCCTACTGGCGCATGCGCGCGCTGCGCCCCGGCGGGTGCGGTCGGCATCGATGCCGCAGCGCCGGTGCGCGCCACTGTGGGCGTGGCGTACGCGGCGGCCACCGCCTTTGCATCCTCGCCGTCGACCGCGATCACCGCTACGATCGCGGCGCACGCGACAGTCGACTCGACGGGGTACAAAAGCTTGGCCACGATCCCGCTCGCCGGCGCCTCGACCTCGTAGAGTACCTTTTCGGTCTCCACCTCGAAGAGCTTCTCGCCGGCCGCGATCGGCTCGCCTTCCGCCTTGAACCACTGCTGGATGGTGCCTTCCTGCATGGTCAGGCCGAATTTCGGCATGACGACTTCAACTGGCATGGATCAGTTCCCTGTACGATTCCATCGAGTCCGTGCCGCTCACCTCGACGCCGCCACCAGGCCGGATGGTCGCGTCCGGGCGCGGCGGCGCCACAGCGCCCATCCCGCTCCCGCCCGCCGCCGGCCACGGGCCCCCACCCGCCTCACCCCAACACCGCGTGCACTGCCGCCTTGATCTTGCTTTCATCGGGCAGGACGTAGGTCTCCAGCGGCGGGCTGAACGGGATCGGCACGTCGAGCGCCGTGACCCGTTTGATCGGCGCGTTGAGGTAGTCGAAGCCGTCGTCGATGATGATCGCTGCGAGATCGCCGGCGGCGCCGCCCCGCAGGTGCCCCTCGTCGGCGATCACCACGCGCCCCGTTTTTGCCACCGATGCGAGCATGCCCTCGCGGTCGAGCGGCACCAGCGTGCGCGGATCCCAGACCTCGATGCTGACGCCTTCACCAGCCAGCTCCTCGGCCACTTTCAACGCCTTCGGTACCATCGCGCCAATCGCGATCACCGTGGCGTCCGTCCCTTCGCGCTTCACCGCCCCCTTACCCAGCGGCAGAACGAAATCGCCCTCCGGGATGTGCGCCCGCGTCCAGCCGAGGCGGCCGTGCTCGAAGACCAGGACCGGATTGTCGTCGCGGATCGCCGCTTTCAGCAAACCCTTCATCTCCGCCGCGCCGGAGGGAATGGCGATCTTCAGACCGGGGGCAGCCAGAAACTGCGGGTACACGACCTCGGAATGCTGAGCCGCCGCCGAGCCCATCGCACCATACACGCAGCGGAACGTGAGCGGCAGGCGCGCCTGGCCACCCGACATGTAGCGCAGCTTGGCGGCCTGGTTGCACACCTGATCAAAGCAACAGTAAAAGAAGCTCGCGAACTCGATCTCGACGACCGGGCGCATGCCGGCCATCGCCGCGCCGACGCCGGCGCCGGCGATCGCCGCTTCGGAGATCGGCGTGTTGCGCACCCGCGCTGGACCGAAGCGCTCGAAGAGCCCCCGCGTGGCGGCGAACGCCCCGAGCTTCACGTCCTCGCCCATCACGAAGACGGCCGGGTCGCGTTCCATCTCTTCGGCCAGCGCCTCGTTGATCGCTTGCGTAAATCCAATCTCGGGCATGGTGGCGTACTCCGTGGAGTCGAGAGTTGAGCGGCTCTTATGCACTGAACAGGTCGTCGAGCGCTGCAGCCGGCTCGGGCAGGGGGCTTGACTGCGCAAACTCCACTGCCTCATTGATCTCCCGCTCGACCTCGCCCTTGATGCGCTCCAGCTCGGCTTCGGAAATGAACCCCGTGCCGACCAGTCGCTGGGTGAACAGGGCAATCGGGCAGCGCTGCTTCGCGGCCTCGACTTCCTCCGCCGGGCGATAGAAGCCGATGAAGGCCTCCTCGCCGACGACGTGCCCTTCCCAGCGATAGGTTTTCGCCTCGATGAGCGTCGGACCCTCGCCGCGTCTGGCGCGCGCGACCGCGGCCTGCGCCGCCTCGTAGACTGCGAGGACATCATTGCCGTCGACGATGACACCGGGAATCCCGTAGCCCTGGGCCCGCACGGCAATGTCGCGCACCGCGGTCGATTCCGCCGTCGGGGTGAACTCACCGTAGCCGTTGTTCTGGCACACGTAGAGGACCGGCAGCTTCCACA
This sequence comes from Desulfurellales bacterium, assembly GCA_037440565.1. Classification (GTDB taxonomy): domain Bacteria; phylum Desulfobacterota; class Binatia; order HRBIN30; family CADEER01; genus JBBITY01. The sequence continues at coordinate 3,938 of JBBITY010000220.1, read as the reverse complement.
GGGCCGCGAGGTTGAGCGATTCGTGGAACGTCCCTTCGTTGGAGGCGCCGTCGCCGAAGAAGGACACAGCCACCGCGTCGTTGCCGCGGAAGCTCGAGGCCAACCCCGCCCCGGTGGCAATCGGGATGCCCGCGCCGACGATGCCGTTGGCGCCGAGAATGCCCAGCTCGTAGCTGACGATGTGCATCGAGCCGCCCTTGCCCTTGCAGTAGCCGGTGCGCTTGCCGAACAGCTCAGCCATCATCGGCTTCAGCGCGCCGCCTTTCGCCAGCATGTGGCCGTGGCCGCGGTGGGTGGTCGTGATGTAATCCTTTGCCGTCAACGCCGCGCAGACGCCCGTCGGCACTGCCTCCTCGCCGATCGACACGTGTACGAAACCGGGAATTTGCCCCTGAAAAAACAAGTCGCGGATGGTCTCCTCGAAGCGGCGGATAGTGACCATCGTGCGGTACATGCCGAGCAGTTGTTCTTTGGGAAGGGCCGACGCTTCCATGAATGTCCTTTCCTGTGTGTCCTCGCGACGCGCGCCGGGCAGCACAGCCGGCGCACGATAGTATCGCGGCGCAGTCGGGGTCAATGATTTGCATCAGCTTCCACCGGCGCGCGGCGGGCAGGTGGGGCAAGTCGAAACTGCGCAACCCTGCTCTGAGGGCCGGCGCACTGCAGATTCTCCCTCTGGAGAAAGCGGGCAGGGGAATCTTGGAGAGGCCCCATTCGGACGAATCGTCTTCGATCCCCGTTTGTCAGGCTCTTTCGGCAGGATCCGGTGGGTGAACATCGTCACCGTTGCGCATCGTCGTCATTCCCGCGCAGGCGGGAATCCAGTGCGCCGAAGCGGGGCGTACTCGACAGCGGCGGCTGAGGCTACTCTTATTCGCCGATTTCCACCACGATGCGCTGCGGGTCGCCGCGCTTGGTGCGCAGCATCTCGAGGCCTTCGCCGACCTGATCGAGCGTCAGGCGATGGGAAATGGAAGCCTCGATGTCGATCGTGCCGGCCGCCTCGAGGCGAAAGACCGCCTCGACGTCCTCCCTGTGCGAGCCAAAAGTGCCGAGCACGGCCAGCTCGGTGAGCGCGAAGATCGCCTGGGGCAGATCGATGTGCGGCGGCATCATCGTGACCCCGACCGCCACGAGGCGACCGCAGGGACCCAAGGCGCGCACGCCGGAGGCCACGGTCTGCGGGCTGCCGACGCATTCCAGCACGAGATCGGCGCCGCCGCCCGTCAGGTTGCGGATCGCCAGGGCGGGATCGTCGTCGGGACCGACGTGCACCACGTGCGTGGCGCCCGCCCGCTTGGCGCGATCGAGCGCAACGACGGAGCGATCGACCGCGACGATCTGCTCTGCGCCAAGGACCCGCGCCAGGTTCACGGCCTGGCCGCCGACGCCGCCGACGCCGATGACGGCGACCTTCTCCCCTTTCTGCATGCGCGCGCGGCACGTGAGCGCGTGGTACGGCGTCGCCACGCAGTCCGTCGCGACGGCCGCCGCCGCCATCGACACCGCTTGCGGCACGCGGACCAGACTGCCGGCAGGCACCCTGACCGCTTCGGCGAACGCCCCGTCGATGTGCAGGCCGGGGGCGACGAGATTCGGGCAGCAATTGGGGTGTCCGGTCTGACAGGGGCGACACGTTCCGCAGCCATTGCTGAGATGGACCGCGACGCGATCGCCTGGTTTCCACTGCGTCACGCTCGTCCCGACCACCTCCACCACGCCGGCGGGCTCGTGGCCGAGGATCATCGGCACGCCGGCCGGCACGGGCATGCCTTCGAGAAAGTGGAGGTCGGAGCCGCAGATGCCGCAGGCGGTGACGGCAATCACGACGTCATGGGGACCCGGAATCGGGTAGGAAACTTCCTCGACTCGTATCGGCACGTCCGGCCCGTAGAACCGGGCGGCGCGCATGGTCCGGCGTTGTGGCATGGGTTGTCCTCACTCTCAATCCGGCTCTTTCACCATCTTGTTATCTTTTCTGCGGCTCCGCGCCTCCGCGGTAAAGGCCTTATCCCCCGCGTTCGGCGGCAACGGCTTCCATGATTTCGAATCGATTGATCTGATTCGTGCCCCCCGTAGATTTGGGTCAGCTTGGCGGCGCGCAGGAGCTTTTCCACTCCGTACTCGTGCATGTAGCCCTCGGCGGCCGGCGAGGCGCGCTGCCCCAATCTTGTCGAACACCTGGCCGACGCTGAACCCAGGCGTGTCGGCGTACACGGCGAACCAGCTCATGGTCTCGCGAATCGGACCGTTCGGATCGTGTGCGGCAAAGACGGTGATCAGGTTGGGTGGAGCAATGCGCCACCCCTCAAGAATGACGCCATGCGCTCGGGTCACCCAATCTCGAGGGCGGGAGCAGTGCTCCCGCCCCCAAGATTGGAGCTCCGTTGCACCGGCACCAGGAAAGAGCCTCTGTCTTTGGATTGGAGGCGCGAGCCCGCGATGCGTTCCTCTGTGTCCATCTGACGCTCCATCGACCGTCCGCCAGTTTCGCGGTCGCCGCTCCGCCCCAAAGCGAATTTCTCGCAGGCTCTGAGCCAAGTCGAAGGGGCAAGGGTGAGGGTTCCGATAGATTTTCGAAGGACGGGAAGAACACGCCGGCGGCGTCGGGAAACTTCGCGCTGGGGTTCGGCGAGTCGGCCGATTCGAGACGCATGTAGCGCGAAGTGCCGTCGTGTGCGGCGGCAACCTTCGCCTGCTTGACGAGGCCGCACGGCCGACCCGCCCACGCCGCGCGGATGTAAGCGGTCGGCTGTGCTTCGAGCGGCACGGCCGCAAGGCAGACGGCCTCTGCCGCCACGCCGTCCCACATCTCGGACCTTGGATCGTCAAGGTCGCGACCGACTCGCTTCGCAGGCATCTTGGCCTAGTCCTCAGATCTTTGCGGCAAGCGCGCCCGATCGAACACGCTGCCGTGCCCCGCCACCTACCGGTTGGTTGGGAGGCAGACGATGACCAGGGCCACGAAAGGACATGACCAAAGGCACGGCGGAACCCGGCGCTCGCGACTGGAGACGGACAAGGGCATGGGGGGGCAGGGGCAAAGGAGACGAAAACCGGGTGATTGGCGTCCGGGCGCTTGTCCAACCCATGCCGCTCGTGCAATTCGCTTGGCCTGAAAGCCTCAGATGGCGGACCAAAGAGAGCCTGAAACCACCGATGAAACCGATGAACACAGATGAAATGAATGAAATCTCGGCATCGCTTCATTCCGGCCACGAAAAGAAATCGTTTGGGATCGGAGACCAAGACTCCTCGCGTTGCACAAAGAAGTCTCTTTCCTATTCGCGTTCATCTGTGTCCATCTGTGGTTCGAATTGGTTTTTTCGGGCTTAGTACTCCGCAATTAGGTCACGCATCCCTGGGCGAGGAATGACGATGCAAATGCGAACGATGCGCTGGATTCTGTGGACCGCTTTCGCGCTTATCGTCCCGGTGCCGTTCTTCTTGGCGCAGACCGGAGTGGTGCCCACCGCGCGCCTGCTCATGCTGGGGATGGTCACGCTGGCGATCATCGCTGCGGAAGGTTCGCGAGGAATGGTGGGCACCGTTGCGGCGTTGCTCTTCGGCCAGGCGGCGCTTTACCTGATCCTGTTCTGGTTTGCGGCACACCTGCTCGCGCGCGTGTTGGACACGCTCACGGCCCGCGCGCGCGGCCTGGCCGTGATCGCGGTGCTCGTCGCCCTCTGCTGCGCCGGCGCGTTTCGCATCTACCGCGATCCGTTCGCCGCCCACGCGCTGCACTCGAACATCGTGCACGTCTTCGAGTAGATTTGGGGTGGGGCAATGCTCCACCCCGAGAGATTTTTTCACAAGTTCAAAGGGCCGCAACCTTTCGAAGGCCGGCGCACGCGCTGCCGCGCGGATGCCACCGAAGGTCTTTGCAAGAGTGGACCGTACGAGGCCAACGGTGCCGCTGAGCAAGCGGCGCGCGCGGG
>JBBITY010000219.1:3836-6041 GCA_037440565.1 Desulfurellales bacterium | reverse complement strand
CGGGTTTCGGGCGGCGGCGGTATCGGTCTTCGGCTAGGATTAGGTGTCATGGGCAGCCGGTCCGTCCCTTCGGCTCCGCCCGGCCGTCGAGCGGGCGGTCAGGCGGTGTGAAATGCCCGCCTACGTGGTCATGCTGCGTGGGGTCAACGTCGGCAGGACCGGGCGCGTGCCGATGGCGGAGCTCAGGGCGCTCCTCCTCGATATCGGCTGCAGCAGCGCGACGACGGTCCTGAATAGCGGGAATGCCGTCGTCAGCGCAGCCAGGACGACACCACGCGCGCTGGCGCGAAAGGTCGCCGCGGCGATGGATCAACGCTTCGGCTTCCGGGTGCCCGTCATCGTCAAGTCCAGGGCCGATCTCGCGGCGATCGTTCGGGCCAACCCGTTTGCGGGATCCGTGACCGACCACTCGCGACTGCTCGTCGCCTTTGCCCAGGACGACGACGTTCTGCAGTCGTTGCGCGCCCTCGCGGATCTGGCATCGGGCAAGGACGCGTTCCGCCTTCGATCCTGTGCCGCGTATCTGCACTGTCCCGGCGGCATCCTCGCGAGCAAGGCGGCGGGGGCGCTGCTGGGAGGATTGGGTCAAGCAGTCACCACACGGAACTGGGCGACGGTGCTCAAGCTGCATGCGCTCGTCCAGGATGGCGCCGCCTGTCTGCCGGGTCGACCGCCTCCGCGGCCCCAGTGGTAGTCTGATCACTCATGACGAGCGTCTCACTCCGCCCTCCAGTTCCCTCGGATTACGAGGCGATCGCGTCCTGGATTCCCGATGCCGGGTCATGTCTTCGCTGGGCTGGCCCGCGGGTTCCCTTTCCGTTCTCGGCGCCGGAGCTTCCGCAGCTGCTCGCGGTCGAGGACAGCGAAAGTCACTGCCTGAGCGACGGGGGCTCGTTGCCGCTCGGCTTCGGCCAGCTCTGGCTGCGCGACGGCGCGGACATCCGACTCATGAGGATCATCGTATCCCCGGCAGCACGCGGCCGAGGATTCGGACGCGAACTGTGTCGCCAGCTGATCTCTCGCGCTGTCGACGTCATCGGTGCGCCCGCCGTAACTCTCATGGTCTATCGGGACAACAGGGTGGCGTTGGGCTTGTATCAAAGCCTGGGCTTCTCGCCGGTCGACTCCCGGTCGACGGAGACGGCCCTGTTCATGAGAATGGCTTCGGAGAATCGCAGGTAGGCCGCGCGCGCGGCGAGCGAGGACGAGGTTCGTGAAGCACAGGCGCATCATCGTCACTCACTACGGTGGGCCCGATGCGCTCCAGGTGCTCGAGGAGGAATGCCCCGAGCCGAAGAGCGGCGAGGTGCGAGTGCGCGTGCTGGCCGCGGGCGTCGCTCTGCCCGATATCATGGCGCGCGAAGGCGTGCATCCCGAGACACCCCCGGCACCCTTCACGCCCGGGTGGGATCTGGTCGGCCTCGTGGATCGGCTCGGCGACGGCGTTTCCGGGGTCGAGCCCGGCCAGATCGTTGCCTCGATGCCGATCAAGGGCGCCTACGCGGAGTTCATTTGCTTACCGCAGGGCGAACTGATTCCGGTGCCGCCCGGGCTGGATCCGGCGGAGGCCGTCAGCCTGGTGCTGAATTACGTGACGGCGTACCAGATGATGCACCGGTCCACGACGGTCGGACCGGGCCAGCGCGCGTTGATTCATGGCGCGGCAGGCGGGGTCGGCTCGGCACTCCTGCAGCTCGGGCGCCTCGCCGGGCTGACGATGTACGGTACCTGTTCAGCGCGGGGGGCGCCGGCCGTCTCCGACCTGGGTGGCATCCCGATTGACTACCGGGATCAGGACTTCGTGCGGGAGATTCACCGCCTCACGACTGACGGCGTGGACGTCGTCTTCGACCCGATCGGTGGTGCGCACCTCTGGCAATCGCGCAAGGCGCTTCGTCCTGGCGGGACGGTCGTGGGTTACGGTCTCCGCTCCTCGCTGCGTGGGGAGGGACTGGCGTCGAGTCGGCCCGGTCGCCGGCAGCGCTTTCGCGGAACCGCCGTGTTTGCGCTGTACATCGCCGGCGGCTGGCTCCTCCCGGGGCGGAGGCGGGTGGTCCCCTACAGCATCCAGACGCTCAAGCGCCTGAAGCCCGAGTGGTTTCGCCAGGACCTGATCGCTCTGCTCGATCTCCTGCAACGCAAGGAGATCAGGCCGATCATCGCGCAGCGACTGCCTCTCGTCGCCGCCCGCCAGGCGCACGAGCT
>JBBITY010000219.1:1186-3826 GCA_037440565.1 Desulfurellales bacterium | reverse complement strand
CACCGGGCGATGTTTGCCTCCTTCGAGGATGAGGCCCAGGAGCTGCTCGAGAAGGGAGGCGTGACGGGCAAAATCGTGCTCGTGTGCGACCGATCGCCCGGATCAGGAGCGGCGTGACCGCGGCGTGCAGCGGGCGTTGTGGAAGCAATGCGGCGCGCTCGAGGTGTCGCCAAGCATGGAGGCCCTGCATTATCCTCCGCACATCACGCTTGCGATCTACGACAGTGTCGAGCCGCATGATGTGGTGGAAGTGGTCGACTCGGTGTTTCGACGACGCGAAAGTGTCAGGATACGGTTTGGAAGTCTCGACTGCTTCGAGACTCCGGATACGATCATCCTGTGGGCACGGCCGCAGCTGCCGGACTGGCTCCGGTCCGTGCACCATCGCATACATTCAATGATCGACGTCTCCCAGTGCCGACCCCACTACCGCCCTGGACAGTGGGTGCCTCACTCCACACTGGGATTGATCGTCGATCCGACACAGCGTAACCGGGCGCTCGCGCTGGCGCGTCAACGCATCGAGCCATTCGAGGTGCTGTTCGACGTGGCCGACTGCGCTGCCTTTCTGCCGGTGAAGGTGCTTCATGAAGTGCATCTCCGCGGTGCCTGACGTGTCGTTCGGATGTCCAGACCGAAGGTCAGCCTCGGTGACCACGCTGATCCGCGCGTTTCTGCCTGGCGACCTTCCGGCCGTGTCCAGAATTCACGCCGAGGCATTTCCTCGGCAGCATCGGTCGGAAGAGTGGATCGCCTGCAATGTCCGGGCGTTCCCGCGCTGCAGGTATTTCGTTGCCGAGGTAAACGGTGGCGTTGCGGGGTATGTCCTCTGGACCGAAAGAAGCGGCTTCAGGACCGAGGTCGTGCTGGAACTGGAGCAGATCGCGGTCGCGCGGGACGTGAGGCGGCACGGTGTCGGCGCCGCGTTGATCTGCACCTCCCTGCGGAACGTCGTCCAGGATCTGCACTCCCGTGGCTCCAGCCTGCGCTCGGTGATGGTGACGACCCGGAGCGACAACGAGGCGCAGCGCCTGTACCAGCGCGTGCTGGGTGCCGAGATCGAGGCGACATTGAAGAACCTGTTTGCGGCTGATGAGGTGGTGATGATCGCGCACGACCCCTGCGGCCGTATCGATCGCTGGGCGCCGGAAATGCCATAGCCGCGCGACCGATATCGATCCGGAGGAACCACCATTGCAGTCACGCATGCAGGTGAGCATCGTCACTTTCCCCGAGACGAGGGTGGCCGCGATCACCCACGTCGGACCGCCGTGGCAGGAACATGAGACCGCGCGCAAGCTCATCGCCTGGAAGCTCGAGAACCGCCTGCTCGATCCAGCGCGGCATCGAAGCTATGGCCTGCACTATACGGACCCGCGGAGAGCGGAGCCGGCGCAGCACCGGGTGGAGTTCTGCCTGTCGATCGACGCCGCTGTCGGCGCCAACAAGTATGGCATCTTCGAGAAGACCATACCTCGCCTGCGGTGCGCGCTGGCGAGGGACGTCGGCTCGCGTTCGAACAATCAGGCCGCAAGATTCCTGTACGAGGAATGGCTGCCCGGCAGCGGCGAGACGCTGGCAGACTTCCCGCTGATCTTTCACTACGTCAACGTGGGACCGAACGTGAGGGACAGTGACGCGGTCACGGACGTGTACATGCCGCTCGGGTAGAATCGCCGCTCGTTCACCCCGAAGCCGGCGCGGACATCGACGCGGCTTCGGCGATGCGGTTCATGAGCGTGGAGCAACCCATGGCGCCTGGCACTCGCAGTAAACGTCGAACCGCTGTGCGCGGAACGGGCTGGAAGCGATCGATCAGCGTCGATTCCGCGCGATTCCAGGCGGTATCACGAGCCATTCTTGCGTCGCTGAAGTCGGAGCCGATTCGATTCGGAGATCTGGTGCGGAAAGTCGCGACCAGGCTGCCGCGATTCAGCGGGTCGATACCGTGGTACACGATCACGTGCGCCAGGGAGCTGGAGAGGCGTGGCCGGATCGTGCGCCAGACGAATCCCGTCCTTTATGCACATGCGACGTCGCGGCGGGCGGGGAAGCGAGCGTCGCGCCGCTCTCCACCCGGATAGCGCTGCTGCGGCGCAACTCGACTGCTGGTTCGACCTCGGGCTCGGTGCCGAAGTAGGCTTCACACATGTGAGCGGGCAGCCGAAGTCGCCGGGTGCCGCGCTCGTCGCCGCCGGGGGAGGCTCATCAGATGGCCAAGGTTGAGGCAAACCTAGCATCGCTCGGTCTCGTGCTTCCGGCGCCGACGCAGCCGCCGCCCGGCGTCATGCTGCCGTTCCGGTTCGCGCGCATCGTCGGCAACAGGGTGTTCGTCTCCGGCCACGGCCCGACCCATCCCGACGGATCGATCGCGGGCCCGCTGGGCAAGGTCGGGCGCGAGCTGACGGTCGAGCAGGGCTATGCGTCGGCGCGGTTGACGGCCCTGGCCATTCTCGGAAGCCTGCAGCGCGTGCTCGGCGACCTCGACCGTATAGCGGCCTGGTCGCGCGTCTTCGGCATGGTCAACTCTGCGCCAGGGTTCAACCGGCAGCCCAGCGTGATCAACGGCTGCTCGGACCTGATCCTGGAGCTGTTCGGGCCCGACGTGTCCTGGGCTCACCGCCAGCGCACGTTCACGTT
>JBBITY010000219.1:0-1176 GCA_037440565.1 Desulfurellales bacterium | reverse complement strand
CGAGGTCGGTGCGCATGCCCGCAGCGCCGTCGGCATGGCCGAGCTCCCCTTCGACATTCCCGTCGAGATCGAAGCGGAGGTCGAGATCCGTGACTGACGCATCGAGCGCGCCGGGCTCCTCCATCGGACCGGGCCGCATCGTCGGCGCGCTGATTCTCGTGCAGATGGCCGGCAGCGTACTGGTGAACTTCGTACTGACGCGGCCGCTCTTCGGCGAGCCGGGCTTCCTGGTGGGCGCCGCGACGCACGCGCAGCAGATCGGGCTCTCCGCCCTCCTCGGGCTGACGCTCGGCGCGGCCTTCGTCGCGATCGCGATCACGGCCTTCCCGATCTTCTGGCAATGCAGCCAACGGATGGCCTTGTGGCTCCTCGCACTTTCCGTGGGCGGCTTCGCCGTCGGAGCCGTCGAGCACATGGGCGTGATGTCGATGGTGTCGCTGAGCGAGGCGTATGCCAGATCTGGCCCCGCCGAGCACGCTCAGTTCGAGGCGCTGCGCATCGTGGTGGCATCGGCGCGGAACTGGGCGCACTTCACGGCCCGGGTGGCCGACGGCGCCGTTCTGCTCGTGTTCTATGCCCTGCTGTACCGATGCAGGTTGATTCCGCGTGCGCTCGCCGCCTTCGGTCTCGCTGCCGTCGTGCTGCAGCTGGCGGCCGTCGCGATGCCGTTTCTCGGTCACGGCGTCGTATTTCCCCTTCTCGCGCCGATCGGCCTCAGCCAGATGGCGCTCGCGCTCTGGCTCATCGTCAGGGGGTTTCGCGTCCCGGCGCGTCTGCCGAGCTGAACCGAAGTCATCGTGATGGAGGCGACATGAAGGCCATCAACCTGGCGGAGAAACTGGCCGCCTTTGCCGAGCCCTGGCAGCCGAGGGTCGTCGGCCAGTTCAACGGCCACGACCTCATGGTCGCGAAGATGAAGGGCGAGTTCGTATGGCACAAGCATGAGGATACGGACGAAGAGGCGCACATTCTCCTGATCGAGCCCGCGGGCACGCCCAACACCGGCGACCCGGCCACCGCCGCGCCGCGTCGTGTCATTTGAGCCGGTCGTGACATTGCAGCGCGCGCGCACGGCATGGCGCGGCCTCCTCTTCGCACTGGCACTGTCGGTCGTGGTCTCCTGCGGCAGGAAGGGCGAGGCGCCCTTCGCGCTCGTCGGCAAGGGCATCACCTTCG
>JBBITY010000218.1:3657-6049 GCA_037440565.1 Desulfurellales bacterium | reverse complement strand
CGCGCCCTCGGGCGCGACGTCCGCCGCTTGCACCGCGCGCGGCTGGCGGCGGTCGGACCGCAGACGGCGCGGGCGCTGGAGGAGCGCGGGTTGCTAGTCGACGTGGTGCCGGCCGAGTTCCGCGCCGAAGGCGTTGCCGAAGCCATGCGCGCGGCCGGTGTCGGAGGCCAGCGCGTCCTGCTGCCCCGGGCGGCGGGGGCGCGCGAGATCCTGCCGGAGCTGTTGCGCGCCGCCGGTGCGCGGGTGGAAGAGATCGCCGCGTACGAGACCATGGCGGCCCACACCGACGTCAGCGAAGTGCGCGACCTGCTCGACCGCGGAAAAATCGATCTGGTGACCTTCACCAGTTCGAGCACGGTCCGGAACCTTCTCGCTTTGCTCGGCGGCGACGCCCTCGGGCTTCTGCGCCGCACCGCAATCGGCTGCATCGGGCCCATCACGGCCGAGACTGCGCGCGCCGCCGGGCTCGCGGTGACCATTCAGCCGGCCGCCTACACGATCCCGGCGTTCGCCGAAGCGATCGTCGCTCACTTCGCTTCGCTTCGAAGAAGCGATGAGAATTTGCACCGCGGAGACACGGAGAAGAAGGAGAAACACTGATCACTGGTCACTGGTCACTGGTCACTGGTGACTGGTGACTGATTTTCGGGGAGCATGGCGATGGAATTTCCCAGCTACCGCCCGCGGCGCTTGCGCCGCAACGAAACCTTGCGCCGCATGGTGCGCGAGACGCGACTGAGCGTCGACAATCTCATCCGGCCGCTGTTCGTCGTCCCGGGGCATAATGTGACCCGGCCGGTCCAGTCGATGCCGGGCGTGGCGCAACTGTCCGTCGACCGAACTGTCGAGGAGTGCCGCGCGATTGCCGATCTCGGCATTCCCGCCGTCATCCTGTTCGGCATTCCGGAGCGAAAGGACGCCACTGGTTCGGAGGCGTACCGCGATGACGGCATCATTCCGCAGGCCGTGCGGGCGCTCAAAGCGGCGCTGCCGGATCTGATGGTGATCACCGACGTCTGCCTGTGCGAGTACACCGACCATGGCCACTGTGGCGTCGTCGTCGGCAGCGACGTCGATAACGACGCGACGATCGACCTGTTGGCGAAGGAAGCGCTCGCGCATGCGCGGGCGGGGGCCGACATGGTGGCGCCGTCGGACATGATGGACGGCCGCGTCAGGGCGATCCGCGACGCGCTCGACGAGGAGGGGTTCGATCGCGTTCCGATCATGTCGTACGCGGCGAAGTTTGCTTCGGGGCTGTACGGGCCGTTTCGCGAAGCGGCGGAATCGACCCCGCAATTCGGCGATCGACGCTCATATCAAATGGATCCGCCTAACGGCGACGAGGCGCTGCGCGAGGTGGAGCTGGACCTTCAGGAAGGCGCCGACATCGTCATGGTGAAACCGGCGCTGCCGTACCTCGACCTGGTGTGGCGCGTGAAAGAGCGCTTCGGCGTCCCGGTTGCGGCGTTCCAGGTGAGCGGCGAGTACGCGCTGATCAAGGCCGCCGCGCAGCAGCAGTGGGTGGACGAGGAGCGGGTGATGATGGAAACGCTGATCGGTATCCGCCGGGCCGGTGCAGACCTCATCCTGACTTACTTTGCAACGCAGGCGGCGCGCGTGCTGGCGCGGCGCTGACGGCCCGCTGCGAAAGGGCACGCTCATGCGTCGACGGGCTCAGCATGAGCGGGGAAGTCCTTGCGCGACACCGCTGTCCGCTCATCCTGAGCCTGTCGAAGGGCGAGCGGACGCCATTCTCGCACAGGCTGCCGACCCTGGTGAGCCGGCAGGCAGTCTGTTATAGGAGCTCGGGTATTTTCGCTCGCACGGAGGATACAGAGTGGCGCGTGATGATCTGATTCAGATCGAAGGAACGGTCAAGGAAGTCATGGCTGGGGGGCAGTTTCGCGTCGAATCCGACAAAGGGCAGCAATTCGTGGCCAAGATCAGCGGTCGGATGCGGCGCTACCACATCAAGGTGATCCCCGGCGATCGCGTGACCGTCGCTGTATCGCCGTACGACCCCACCCACGGATTGATCGTTTACCGCAACACGTAGCGGCGGGCGCTGTGGGGGGCGAATCTTGTATTCGCCCGCGCGCATCTTGTTCCCAACTCCTCCCAGAGCCCCGAGCATTACGAGGATCGCCTTCACGGGCGATCACTACGGTCTGGACCCGGCCTTTTTCTCTCGCCGCGCCCGGCGACGTAGCCACAGGAGGGCAGCCGGTGCCAGTAGGGCGAGCGCGTCCTCCGGGCCGCCGGCCGGCGCGTCGGGATCGATCTTGCAGCTACAGCCTCCACCGCCGCCGCGGCGGCGCGTCGGCACTGCGGTGGGTGTCGCCTCGACGCATTGGTTGTCGACGCAGACCTGGCCGGGGGGGCAGTCGTC